>DUGU01000282.1 GCA_013331215.1 Methanoregulaceae archaeon | reverse complement strand
TGGACGGAGACGAGGAGGAGGATGTCGTCGTCGAAGCCTCTGCCGCCGGTGTTCGAGACCCAGAAGGTCCCGGACTGGCTGCTCGTCGACGTCACCTGCCCGGCCGCCACGGCCGCGTCGTTCGTGACGTGAAGCTCGTTGAGCCCGCCGCCGTCGGCCTTGATGTAATACGTCCCGCTCGGGCCGCCGAAGGCCGCGCCGTCCAGGTCGAACCTCGCGCCGTTGGCCGGCGCGACGAAGATGTGCCGCGGCGCCGAGAGCACGCCCGACTCGGGCGCGACGGTCGGAGTTGGCGTTACCGTCGGCGTGACCGTCGGTGTCGGCGTCGGTGTCGGCGTCGGTGTCGGGGTCGCCGGCTCGGTGACGTTGATGTAGCTCGCCTTCAGCCTCGACCGGCTGCCGGCCGCGTTGGTGGCCGTCAGGTTCACCTGGTAGAGACCGGGGCCGGCGTAGGTGTAGTTCGGGTTCTGGTCGGTGCTGTCGATCGTGCCGTCGTTCGTGAAGTCCCAGGCCCAGGCGGACGGGCTGCCCGTGGTCGTATCCGTGAAGTTGACGCGGAGGGGCGCCGGTCCGGCCCGGACGTCGGCCGTGAAGTCCGTTCCCGGCAGGTTCGGGTCCTGGCCCGTGACGTTGATGTAGTTGCCCTTCAGCCGGAAGGCGGACCCGCCCGCGTTGCTCGCGGTCAGGTTCACCTGGTAGATTCCGGGCGCGGTGTAGGTGTAGTTCGGGCTCTGCTCGGTGCTGTCGACAACACCGTCGTTCGTGAAGTCCCACGCCCACTCGGTCGGGGTGCCGGTGGACTGGTCGGTGAAGTCGACGCGGAGGGGTGCCGGACCGACCCGGGGTTCGCCGATGAAGTTGACGACCGGCGGGTTCACGGGCTCGGTGACGGTGATGTACCCGGTCTTCACTTCGCTGTCGGACCCGCCGGCGTTCGTGACCGTGAGATTCAGGGTGTAGGTGCCGGCGGCCGTGTACGTGTACGTCGGGTCCTCGTCGGTCGAGTCGACGACGCCGTCGTCCTGGAAGTCCCAGGCCCGGGCCGTGATTGCGTCACCCGTCGAGGCGTCCGTGAACCCGACCGCGAGCGGCGCGGTGCCGTTCGTCACGTTCGCGGAGAAGGCGGCGACAGGCGCCGCGGGGCCGGCCGGGCCGAAGTAGTCCGCGACGGGGGCCATCAGCGGGGCCTGATCAAGGTGCGCCGGGTTCGTGGCCGGGTTGTCATAATTGAGCATCCCCGTGTCGTATGGGGTGTCGCCGATCCCGTCCCCGTTTGCGTCCGTGCCCGTATAGGGACTCCAGTAATTGCCGAGGAGGCCGGTGCGGGGCGCGCCCCCGTAGGTGTACGGAATCGCTCCCGAGGTGGTCCAGAGGACAGGTGAAACGTCTCCTGATGTTCCAACTCTCACAACCGGAGTCACTCCTGCTGGCACGATGAAGTCATTGAGACAGATCCGGTTCCCGGGATTTGCCCCGGTGGCAGCATCGAATGAAATACATGGTATTCCGTTGTTGGAAAACCGGTTCTTCTGGATGGTGGAAGCCGAGAGGGCCTGGGTGACGGCGATCACTCCTCGGCCCGCACCGGTCGTGTTCGTGAAGGTGTTGTTCTCCAGGCGTTGGGTCAGGTCGTTCAACGAGATCAGGGCGTTTTGGGATATCACGTTATTTCTGAACGTATTGCCTATGAATGCGTTATCGTGACCCCGGAGCGTGATAGCCCCACTACCCCCCGTCGTTGTATACTTCATATTTTCGAAGATACACTCGCGGACGATCATGTTCGTCGCGCCACCGCCAGTCGTCGGGAAACTCAGGCGACCGTTGGTGGACCTTAGCCGTTCGAAGACCGTCCCGCTGCCGGTAATGGTCCTGGTGAGGCCGCCAAGATCCAGCGTGACGAGTTCCGCACCCTCTCCGGTGATGGTGACCGACTTCGTCAGCCCGGTGAAGGCGTATGTGCCGTTGTAGACATAGATGGTATCGCCATTGACCACGGTCGCGTTGTTGATCGCGTCCATCAGCGTGGGGTAGTCGCAGCCGGTACCGACGGTCACGAGCCCTGCCGCGGCCGGAGCCAGCATCAGGACGCATGCCGTGAGTATTGTAAGCAGAATCAGATCGAATCGTAATTGCCGTGCCATGGATCGTTCACCTGGAGGGAGACGCGGTGCCGTTCACAATGGAACGGCCTGACTCCCCGGACCGCGGGCTGCGCGTGAAGCAAGCCCGGGCTATCCGGCCGCATTTCCCTTGGCGAAAGTATGGGACACAGGACCGATAAATTACAAAGTTTATTAAACTTGATCAACAACCCGATGCACGGGGTCTGGACGCGGGGTGTCCCTTATCGTCCAGGGGTCGCAACCGGCCTCGCACCATCCGGCCGCGGTTTCCAGTGTCCGGGAGAGCGCCCGGACGGTCTGCCATCCATCCACCGATTTCCTTCTCTCCGGAGCCATTCATACCGGGGTTGGTTGATATGATGTAGCTCGCCTCTTTTCCGGGCAATGCCCGACGGCATGTGATCCACGGGCGTTCCTCCCGAGAGAGGGAGAGTCTGGAGGGGGAGACAAAGAAGGGAATTGTCTTACGCGAAATTAATGTCCCAGCCGCTCTGCGGGGACGCGGTGAGAGAGTTGGTCCAGGAGACTCCCTTCTGCTGGTTCGACCAGTTGCACCAGCCGTAGGTGTTGAAGGCGAGCTTGGCATCTCCGAGGCCCTCGACCGTATAGTCGACCCTCGCCGAGCCGCGATCGATCAGGTTCGCGCTGTAGGACACGGAACTGCTGTTCGTGCCGATGTTCCCCCCCTTCAGGTCGATGAAGATCAGGTTGAACTCCTGAGACGGGTCGTTCATATTCTGTCCGTAGTAGATGGGGTAGTTCTGAACCGTCGATGGTCGCCAGATCTGTGCGATGTCTACATCATCTTCGTCGGCGAGGTAGTTCCCAGTATTGAATGACCCGTTAATCCCTGAGGTTCCGTTCTGTCCTACGTTGTACACGAGAGTATTCTCAGCGGGGACAGCCGCGTTGTACGTCAGGGGCCAGGTGTACCCGCTCGAGTTGACCTTGAGGTTGAAGGTCGGTCCCGGGGTCCCGAGGACGCTGGCCAGGATGATGATGTCGTCGTTGAATCCGCGCCCGCCGGTGTCGGAGACCCAGAAGGTGCCGCTGTCGCCACCGTGGTACACTGCACCGTCATAATCGTTGATGGGGTCGTCCGTGATATGCATCGCGTTGAGTCCGCCGCCGTCGAGCTTGAAGTAGTACTCGTCGTTCACGCCGTGTCTGGCGCCGTTCGTCATCGGGATCCAGATGTGGCGCCAATCGGAGAGTTCGGGTTGCGCCGAGACCGGGAAGAGCCCGACCAGGCCGATCGAGAGCAGCAGCGCGATCATCGTGAGTGCCGCCGCCCTCCTGATTCTGTCGTTTTCGCGTTCCATTGGTTTCACCAGTTCTTCGGTATCCCGACGAGTTGGTGGCCGGAACACCTCGGACCCAATTGCGCGACTGTAACATAAAAATGTTTTCTTTTTAAATTCTCACGAATAGATCAGATTTTGTAAATTTAACCAAAAATATTTGATCGTGTTCCGAATGATGCCAAATACCGCAGGATCCCGCCCCGTTCGTAGCCCCTTTACCGGGCATCAGCCGAAAGAAATCCTTGAAAAACCGATGAAATCCAAAAAGAAATTGTTAAATCGTCTATAAATTAGTGATTGAATTAGCAAACATTCATATGGCTAATATTTTTTCCCTCGCCGAACCCGAATCCGTCGCTCATCCTTTGACTTCCGCGGCGGAGACGACCCGGGGGGACGGAGCCCCGACATGTTCCGGTCGTCGACCGCGTCGCGTCGGCCAAAATGGGACTGGAGAGACGCGACGTATCGCCGTCGGGGGAAGAACGGGCCCGGGGCCCGGGGCGGAGATCGCGTCGCCCGGCCACCTCACGGCCCGAGGAGGAGCCGGAGGACGTCGCCGAGCCCGGTACAGCCGTCCCCGTCGAATCCGGACGCGGCGGCCCGGCCCGGCACCGGCAGCGCGAGAACGAGTGCCGCGTACCGCAGCTAACAGCGGTATATGTCAGCGGCGTCGGTCGTCCGGGTCGGGGAAAGAACGAAAGCGAGGCCGGACCGGCCGAAGCTCCACCCCCGCGAAACAGACGACGATGTGATCGCCAGGCTCACCGAGATCGCAATCGACGACGAGCCGCTCTCCGACGAGACGCTCGAGCATCTCCGGCGCTCGGAAGGAGAGATCAGGGCCGGTCGAACCCGCCGATTGGCCGAGATCGCTCGAGACCTGGATCTCGAATAAGCGGGAAGTGAATGGGATACGGGATCGAGCTCGCGGAGGACGCCGGGCACACCCAGGAAAAACCGGCGAAATCCAACCGGGAGATGGCGCGGCGCATCATTCGTCGGGGTGGGCGGGCTCCGATCCCATCAACGACCCCGTTGCTCTCCGAGTAGTGCGGTGACAGCGAATCGACCGTCCGGTGTCCAGGGGTATCCGAGTCCCGAATGCCCGAACCGACGATTCGCGGTCATTACCTGACGATTACCTGACGATTACACAACCGGCGTCATTCCTCCTCCCGTACGGCGAGGCGGTATCGAGTAGAGCGCCCACTCCCCACCCGAACAGCGATCCCGAGGTCTACCAGGTGCGCGAAGTCCTGCGAAGCGGTATCGCGGGTAATACCGAACAGCTCGAGACATCGGCGGCTCGTCAGCTCCTCTCCCCGAACAAGGAGTTCGGCCATCCTTCGTTGCCGTTCGTTGAGCTGCGCCTCGATCGCCGGAGCGACAGTGATCCCCGGACCGACAATGGGCACACGAAGCCGATCGAGGTCGTCGGCCGGCCCGGGAAACGTTACCTGGAAGTACCCGGCTTCGTCGTCGAGGACCGGTCTGTCCAGACCGTGATCGAGCATCTGGTCGCGCATCCGGCGGAACCCGCTCCGCCGCTCTTCAAGCCGATGGAAGAACGACAGGCACTGGGCAAGCACCGGGTTCCGCGAACATTGACGGTAGTTCCCCTTCCGAAGGCGAGCAAGGTTCAGCGGCGCAGGCGGCAGGCCCTGACTTGAAACGACGATACGATCGAAGAAGACCTCGAGAATGATCTTGCGTCCCGCCTCCTCGTACTTACGGTGGACGAGGGCGTTGACCAGTGCCTCTCGCAGGGCCTCGACCGGGTACTCATCGAGACGGACCCGGTTCAGGCCGATCACCTTCATCGGATGCCGTGTGTTTCGATCGATGAAGGCGATGGCGCGGTCCACGGCGGCCGGCAACGGTACCCGTATATCCTCGTGATCGCGCGGGTCGCCGTCAGCCTCCGTGCCGCGATAGGCATCGGCGAGGATGCGGCACTGCGGAAAGATTGCCGAGGGGTCCGGAGCCAGGAGGAGGATCCCCGCGGCAGTCGCATGGTGACGACCGGTCTGCGGGTCGTACCGGGCGAGACTCCGGATCGAGGCGCTGGTCAGGAGTTCGGATGGCGAGATCGCAACGGGGTCCCGGTTCTCGGCTGCGCTGATCAGCTGGCGCGCGATCTCGTGGTCCAGGTTCTCCCAACAGACGCTCTCGATCACCCGGGTCTCGAAGGGGGAAGTGGCTTCGATCGTCGTCTGGTTGGCGATCTCGTTCTCGTCCCTGGTCGGGGCGCTCCCGGATCTCTTGAGGTGCTGGACAAGGGCGTTGCGGACCTCTTCCTGGAGTTGGATGATATCGCTGAACCCCTTGTACTTCGTCCCGTCGGACACAATCTCCGTGATCAACCCTTTCGTGCCGTCCTCGCGCTCCGTCCGGGCGTCGCCCTTGATGAAGATGAGAGTCGGCAGGCCCTGCTCCTTCGCGCGACGGTATTCGGTATGGGTGATCGAGAGTGAACTGGCCCATGAGCCGTATTTCACTCCCACTATCAGGAGATAGACCTGGCATTCGGCGAGCAGATGAAGGCATTCCTCCCGGGCCTTTTCCGGGGATGCCGGCTCGGATTCATAGAGCACGGGGGTGCAGTGGGCCGAGAGGAACGGATCGGTCTGGATCAGATTCTGAACGATCAGGCGTTCGCTTTCGAGCTCTTTCTGCACCGAGCTGACGAAGACCCTGAGCGGACCCGTCATGACCCTGCCTCGTTTCGGAGGCGTTTGAGGACGTAGCACGAGTATCCGGCGTTGAGGAATCCCGCCACAAGCGCACTTGAGATGTGATGATTGTCTTTCTCGGAGATCGTGAATCGCTCGCCGGGGCCTCGAAAGATGGTTGCCGCTCGCGGGATACGGAGAACGAGTCGAGAAAGGATGATCGTCATAGTACCGATCATATGACTGTTGAGGACGATGAATCATAGGTTTCGCCTCTCCTCGGAGCGGCACCTTTCTTCGCCGGGTCGATTCATTCGTCCGGATATCCGTTCTCCGCTCGAATTTGCCTGTTATCTCTCTGGATGGAGAACGAATTTCTCTCTCCAATCCTATTACTTTCCGACACCCGTCCCCTCCATCACCGCTCATCTCGCCTGGGGGGGCATCATGAAAGAAGCTCCGGGCGCCTCCATCACGGCCGGCGTGCTCGCCGTCACCGCAGGTGGCGGCATCGGTATCGGTACGGATGGCTGGCCCGGACCGTGCTCGTCGCCCTCGCGGTAGCCGGGGTGTCCCGGCTCGGGAGCCGGGTCGGAGACCGCCGGGTCACGCGATCGTCGAGGTCGTGCGGTCATTCATCGGTCCGGTACCGGGTGCGGTTCCCGTCGACGGCGCCCGCGACGAGGCCCGTGCCGCGGGCGTTTCGGCGTGCCGGAGGACCGCCGCGCGGGACGGGAGACAGCTCACGGCCCGAGGAGGGCCGCGTCGCCCGGAAAGGACGGCCGGGCCTCTTCTCTCGGCGAAGACGCCGGACCGGAGCGCGGGAGACGACGTCCGGAGGCCGTCGGGTGATCCTTCGCGATCGTTCGGGAGAGGGCGGTCGATCCCGGACGGTTCGGGTTCGCCGGGGACCCCCGGCACGCTGCCGGGCCGGGAGAGGAGGTCCGGACCCTTCTCCGACGACGGCAGGACTCCTATATCCGGGAGTCGTCTGCCGGGATGCCGCCCGGTGCGGGGAGTACGGGAAAAATCGGGCGGCGGAACGAACGGCGCCCGGCCCGATCGGCCGCAGCAGTCGAGAGGGGAGGAGCGGGCGGGCTCGGCCGCCCTAGAACTTTCGATAGATCGAGTCGCGGGGGCCGATCTCGATCACGAGGATCACGAGCCGGTTGTCGTGGATCTGGAGGACCACCCGGTAATCCCCGACCCTGAGCGAGTAGAACGGGGGATCGTCATTGCCTTTGAGCTGCTTGACATACCGATCGGGGACCGTCTCCCCGGCCAGGGAGTCCAGCTCGGCCTCAATCCGATTGGCGACCTGCCGGTCGAGCCTGGCCGAAGCCCGCTCCGCCTCCTTCGTGAAGACGACCTCGTATGTCATTCGTCGTCGTGAAACCCGAGGTCGCGCATCACGTCCTTCATCGGCCGAACCCGCCCGGCTTTGATGTCCTCCTCGGCCTCTTTCAGGTGATCCAGGGTCTCGGCCGAGAGGGGCTCGTCATCTATCGCACAGTCCACGAGCCGGTTGATCATGTCGTCGTAGGTCTCGCGGGGGTGAACCTTGATCCCATCAAGCCGGGCCTTCGTCTCCATCCCGAGCTTGATCGTCGTACTGGTCGCCATATACCGTAGTATACTGGAGGATACTTAAGCACAGTCCTGTCTCCACCGGGCCCCCGGCCCCTCACGGCCCGAGGAGGAGCCGGAGCACGTCCCCGAGCCCGGTTTCGCCGTCCCCGTCGAAGTCGAACCCGGCCGGCCGCCCGGACGCCCGGATCGCGTCGAGCCGGAGGAAGAGGAGGACCGCGTCGCCGGCGTCGCGCCGGCCGTTGCCGTCGAGGTCCTCGTACCGGCCGTTGCCGTCCAGGTCGCGCGGCGCCGACGCCTGTCCCGACAGCGGCGCCACCGACGCCGCCGGCGTCGCGTTCACGACGTACCCGCTGTACCCGCTCCCGCCCTGGAGCCGGTTTGTCCACGCGATCATGGTCTCCCCGTTGTTCGAGATGTTGCAGAACGCGTACGCGTTGAACGCCACCTGCGACGCCGAGCCCTCGAGCGCGTACTCCACCCGGACGGCCCCCCGGTCCCTGAGGCTCCCGACCCCCGAGGCGTTCTTCCCGAGGACGCCGGCGTTCAGGTCGACGAACATCGAGCGGAACCGGACGGATTCGTCCTCCGTGTCCTGCCCGTCGTAGACCGGGTACCCCGGCCCGCCGCACGGCCGCCAGGCCTGCGGCCCCTACGCGAGGTCGGCCGCGGTGAAGGTCTCGTCCAGGGTCGTGCCGGTGTAGGTGTAGGTCTCCGGCGCCCGGTTGCTCGCCGGGTTCGGAGTCCACTGGTGCCCGTGCGCGACAAGCCGGAGCCGGAAGTCGTCGGGGACGGGCTCCCGGACGCTGACCAGGAGGAGGGTGTCGTCCTCGTACCCCTTCCCGCCCGTGTCCGAGACGAAGAGCGTGCCCGACCGGTTCGACGTGGACGTCACCTGCCCGTACGGAGCGGCCGGGTCCGTGGTGACGTGCAGGGCGTTCTGCCCCCGCGTCTCCCCCTCGAACCGGACCAGGTACGTGCCGTTGCCGAACGAGTCGTAGTGTGGGCCGGCGTCGTTCGCGACCGTGACGAAGATCTCGTTGTACCCCGGAAAGGGCCCGGCCTGCACGGGGACGGCGAGGACCGCCAGGAGCGCCAGGGCGGCGAGCGGAAGAAACGCCCGCGCGAGGTCCGGCCGCCTCCGGGACCTCATCCCCGCCCCCCGCCAGTACCCCCGCCGCGGCCCTTCCCTTTCCCGCCGCCGGACTTCGCGGCCGATCCGTCGCCGACGTACGCCCGGACCCCGTTGATCCGGACCTCGCGGTCCGGCCCCGTCGGCCCCTCGAGCGTGATCGTCGCGCCCGTCTTCACCTTCGTCTCCTTCAGGAGGTTCTCCCGCTTCCCATGCATCTGGATGTCCTCCAGGCGGACGTGGTACCCGAACGACTTCTTCAGCGCCATCATGACCACCCCCGTGTGCGCGATCTGGCGCATGCAGCTCGCCGGCAGGAACCGCGCCCGAAAGCCGATCTCGGGCTCGGTCCGGACCAGGTCCGCCCGCCCCTCGAACGCGACCTCGCGGTACGCGCGGAGGTCGAAGACCGCGGGGCTGCGCCGGGCCGCGAGCGGCCCGACCGTGTGGCAGCGGAGGATCCCCGCGACCGGGTCGGCGTCGAGGACCCGGAGGACGTGCTGGACCGGGCACCCGGGGTCCACGGGCCGGCCGATCACGATCG
>DUGU01000034.1 GCA_013331215.1 Methanoregulaceae archaeon | reverse complement strand
TTCTTCACCCTGCCGGCCGCGTGAGGAGCCGACTGCTTTGCGAGATCTGCCGCCTGCGGGGCAAAGCGGTGGACGGAGCGAACGACCGCACCCGCCCTCCCTGCCGCATCCTGAACGGGACGAACGGTCTTGCCCGGCCGGCCACCCGTCGACGGCCGTGCAGCGAACCAGAAACATTTCATACAATCACTCCCATCTCCAGTCCAGGAATGTCGGACCGCGAGGAGTTCCCGGACCTTCAACGCTCCGCCCGGATCCGTCTGCCGGCGGAAGCCCGGCAGGAATCGATGCTGTATCTGTTGAGCATGCTGGCACACGACGACCCCGGTGTCCGGCGGAGGGCGGCCGGGACGCTCGGGAGGCTGCATGACACGGGGGCTCTCGACTCGCTGATCATCGCGCTCCGTGACGGGGACCGCCTCGTGCAGCAGGCCGCGATCGGAGCGCTGGGCGCGATCGGCGACCCCCGTGCGATCGTACCGCTCCGGCAGCTCCATCCCCGGGTCGACCGGCGGCTCCAGACGGCCATCGAGGGCGCGCAGCGGGCGATCGCCGCGAGACAGGCCGGGGAACACTTTCTGTCCTGACCACGGCCGCCGGCGGACGCGTGGGGGCGGCCGGAGCTCCACTCTCGCGCGAGCCCCGGCACCGTCGCTGCCTCGTCCGGCCGTCCCTGCGCGGGGACGGGTGCGGCTGCCGGACCGATCCTTTATCTATATGCCGATGGAATGAAATCGCGTACCAGTCTGCCAGTGTTCTTATATGTCCGATTCGCCCCAGCTCCCTCTCAGCGCTATCCGGCAGCCCGCGTTCCTCTACGGCCCCGACGGCCGGATCACCGCCGCGAACGACCTGGCCGAGGCCCTTGCCGGCCGACCGCTCGTCGGCTGCTCGGCCGCCGACGTAATCGCGATCTTCGGCAATCGCCGCCTCGACGGCACGCTCTTCGTGCCGGAGGAGCTCCCCCCGTCCCGGGCGCTCGCGGGCGAGGAGGCGATCGACGTCCCGATCACGGTCACGGCCGCCGACGGCCGGACCGTCCATATCCTGGCAACGGCGTCCCGGATCCGGGACGGAGGCGAGACCGTCGGCGCGCTGGTCGTCTGGCAGGACGTCTCGGCCCTCGAGGCCGCGCTCGCCGCACAGATCCGTCTCCGTCACGAGTCCGAGACCGGGAGGGATGAGCTCGCGCTGCAGGGAGAAGAGCTCCGGCAGCAGAGCGACGAGCTCCTCCGGGCGAACGTCGAGAACGACCTGCAGCACCGCCTTCTCGACGCGATCCTCGGCACCATTCCGTACCGCGTCTCGCTCTGGAGCCGGGAGGAACGACTCCTCTGGGCGAACGAGCGCTTCGCCGTCGAGCGCGGGCTGCCTCGCGAGGCGGTGGTCGGCCGGTCGTACGGGGAGTTCGGCGACCGCGAGGCCGTGGTCGGATCGCTCCTCGCGGCGGGTAGGAGGATCATGACGGACGGCAGACCGGTCTCGCGCGAGATCGAGATCCCCGGCCGGGAGGGTCCCGAGTACCGGGCCTGCACGCTCCTGCCGTTCCCCGAGGACTCGCTCCTGGTGATCACCGAGGACATCACCGATCGGAAGAGGGCCGAGCTCGAGCTCGGGCAGTACGCGAAGCGCCTCCGGCGGGTGAACACGGAGCTGGAGCGGTTCGCGTACGTCGCCTCGCACGACCTCCAGGAGCCGCTGCGCAAGGTGGCGAGCTTCTGCCAGCTCCTCCAGCGGCGGTACGCCGGTCAGCTCGACGAGCGGGCCGACCAGTACATCGCGTTCGCGGTGGACGGCGCGCAGCGCATGCAGCGGCTGATCAACGACCTGCTGGCGTTCTCCCGGATCGGCCGGTTGACCACCGGTTTCACCGAGGTCGACCTGAACAAGGTGATGGGCGACGTGGCGGGGCAGACCGAGGCGGCGTTGCAGTACTCCGACGCGGAGCTGACCTGGGGCGAGATGCCCACCATCCGCGGCGAGGAGCCGCTGCTGACCAACCTGCTGGTCAACCTGGTCAGCAACTCGGTGAAGTTCCGCCGGCCCGACGTGCCGCCGAAGGTGCACGTGTCGGCGCGGCTGGTGGACGGCGAGTGGGAGATCAGCTGCCGGGACAACGGCATCGGGATCGAACCGGAGTTCGCCGACAAGATCTTCGTGATCTTCCAGCGACTGCACTCGAAGGACGCGTACCCGGGCACCGGCATCGGACTGGCCATCGTCAAGAAGATCGTGGAGTATCACGGCGGCCGGGTCTGGGTGGACACCGACGCCGACGAGGGCACCACGATCCGGTTCACGCTGCCCGCGCTGGAGGCCGACATCGAGGCCGCCAAGGCGGCGGAGGCCGCGGCGGACGACGACACGACGGACGCGCAGGACGCCGCGGAGCCGGCCGAGGCGCCGGCCGCCGAGGGCGCCGACGGTGACCCGGCGGGCGTCGGGCGGCAGCCGGACGGCGAGGCACGCGAAGAGCCGCCCGCGGAGGCGGACCGACACGGTACAAACGGTGGCATGAAGGAGACGGTGGGATGACCGCGCCCGCGGACGGCAAGAGCCCGATCGAGGTCCTGCTCGTCGAGGACGACCCCGGCGACGTGCTGATGACCCAGGAGGCGTTCGAGGAGCACAAGCTCCGCAACCGCCTCACCGTCGTCTCCGACGGCGCCGAGGCGCTCGCCTACCTGCGCCGCGAGGGCCAGTACGCGGACGCGGTGACGCCCGACCTGGTCCTGCTCGACCTGAACCTGCCCCGCCGGGACGGCCGGGAGGTGCTGGAGGAGATCAAGAAGGACGAGGAACTGCGCCGGATCCCGGTCGTGGTGCTCACCACCTCGCAGGCCGACGAGGACATCCTGCGCAGCTACCAGCTGCACGCCAACGCCTACGTGACCAAGCCGGTGGACTTCGAGCGCTTCATCTCGGTGGTCCGCCAGATCGACGAGTTCTTCGTCAGCGTGGTCAAGCTGCCGCCGCGTGGCTGACCCGCTGCTGGACGACGTCGGCGCGCTGCTGAAGGAGGCGGCGGCCAAGGTCGTCGTGCCGTTGTTCCGCCGGCTCGACGCGTCCGACATCTCCGAGAAGGCACCCGGCGAGGTGGTCACCGTCGCCGACCGCGAGGCCGAGGCGCTGATCTCCGAAGGGCTGCGGCGGCTGCGTCCCGGCTCGGTGGTGGTCGGCGAGGAGGCCGTCGCCGACGACCCGGACCTGCTGCGGCACCTGCGCGGCAGCGGCGACGTGTGGCTCGTCGACCCGGTCGACGGCACCTCCAACTTCGCCGCCGGCCGCCGGCCGTTCGCGCTGATGGCGGCGCTGCTCACCGACGGCGTACCGGTGGCCTCCTGGGTGTACGACCCGCTCGACGGCACGATGGCGGCGGGCCGGCTCGGCGCCGGCACCGAGCTGGACGGCGCGTCGCTGAGTACGCCGCA
>DUGU01000005.1 GCA_013331215.1 Methanoregulaceae archaeon | reverse complement strand
GGGTTGACCCCACGCCCGATGCACCAGGCATCGAGCGACTCGAGCGTGGCCTCGCCCCGGACCACAGCGGCCGCCCGCTCCTGCGTCTCGTCGGCGAGGGCCGGGCCGTGCTTCTTCACGATGAAGGTGTCGGGCTCGGTCGCGAGCAGGGCGAGGAAGGTCCGCCCAACCGCGATCCGCGGATCGCTATCGGCGAGCAGAGCGTCGGCGGCCCGGCGGCAGAGAGCAAAGTCGTTCGTCCACTCGCGCGCAACCATGTCGCGCGGGGCCGAGTGGGCCATCACGTCGAGGAGGGTCATCCCCCGGGAGCGGAGCCGATCCGCCGCGGCCGGGTCGTTCACATCGAACTCGTCCTCGGCGGCGACGCGGACCCTCGTCAGCGCGAACGCGCGGTAGAAGGCGATCGCGTCCTCGACCGTGGTCGACCGGACCGCCGCGAGCGCGCCCTTGAGTGTGCCCCCGTAGACGAGTGGGACGAGAAGGATAAACGTGCCGAAGTGCGTATTGCCGCCGGCGTGGCAAGCCGTCGCGCCGACGGCGGCCTCGATCAGTGAACCGAGCCCGGCGCTTCGGGCCCCCGCCGCCTCCAGTGCCGGGCGGGCCGCGAGCGCGGAGACGACGAAGTGTTCGAGCCGCGTCTCAGCATAGTCGTGGCAACGATCCACATTGCCGGGCTTGGGGGAGGCGAGCACCTCGAGCACCATCGCGAGCTGCGCTCGGTCTGCACCCGACGACGGAAAGGTGCACCCGGGCAGGGCCATGACCTCAGGCCGTCCCTGGCGAGGCCGCGAAGACCTCGCGCATGATCTCCCCGGAGAGGCGCCGCTTGGCCTGCATGTACTCCTTCTTCGAGACGCCCATCTGCCCGAGGGTCATATCGCGGAACATGCAGGGGGACGAAGACTTGCAGCACCAGGTGAGCGAGCCGAAGCAGGTCTGGCCCCCCCCTTCGAGGACCGTGCCCCGGACCGCCTCCTGCTTGAGCGCGAGGTACCGGTCGCGGCTCATGCCGATCTTCTCGAGCGTCGGGATCAGGGGGCAGGATTTGACCGGCATGCAGCAGAAGGCGAGCGCGCGGACGTCGCCGCCGCGGCAGAGCTGCTTCGGAGAGTTGTACCATCCCTGCTCATCGGCATACCGGGTGATCGCGGCATCGAGCCCGGCGAGCGTCCTCTCGGTCGCTCCCCGCGCGAGCGAGACCATGTCGGCCCCGTGCGAAAGCATCTCGCGCATCCGGTCGAAGGTGGTGATCGAATTGTTCGCTATCAGGGTCAGGGGGACCGTGTTTCGGAGCTCGCGGACCTTCGGATACCCGAGGTCCATCAGGTCCACGTGCAGGATCTCGGCGCCTGCCGACCAGCACCGCCGTGCGATCTCCCGGTCGTCGCCGACCCCCGCCCGGAACTTGACCGAGACCGAGACCCCTTCGGCCGCGAGCGCCCGGACCGTCTCCTCCAGTCGCTCGGGGTTGTGAAGCAACGCCTCGCCCGCGCCGGCCCCGACCATCTCGGGCTGTCGGCAGTGGGCGTCGATCTCGTAGATCACGGACGGACCGATGGCCCGCGCCACGTCGACGAAGCCTCCGGGGGTCGCGGCCCGAAGATTCAGGCCGACGACGAGCCCGCTCCCCTCAAGCGCCGCTACCTCGCGCTCGAGCGCGACGACGGGATCCTCGAGGACGAACTCCTCCCGTCCCCGCCCGGCCATCGCGCGGGCGGCGGCGATCGTGGGGGCATCGACGGCGTAGCCGCCGAGGAACACGGCGCCGACGTGGGCGGCGCGACCACGCGCATACGCCGCGTCGACCACGCCGGCCATCGAGGCCAGCGCGATCGGCGTTCGCACCGATTGTCCGTTGATACGGAGCGCGAAGCGCTCCTCCTCGTCCGCCATTGAGGTATACAGATCTCCTCTCGCGGGAGATAGGGTTTTGGGAGCCGTTGCCGTGAGACGGCGGTAATATTTTTGTAGCGCTGGCGTTGTACTCTGTAGTACATGAGCAGGTATGGTATGCTCCTCGTGGGCCACGGGTCGAAGCTCCCCTACAACAAGGAACTTATCCTCGAGACGGGCCGCATGATCCAGGAGCGGTCCGACGCCTTCTCGGTCCGATGCGGCTTCATGTCCATGAACGAGCCGTCCGTAACCGAGCAGCTCGAGGCCTTCCGCCACGAACCCATCGAGGCGCTCGTGGTCGTCCCGCTCTTCCTGGCACGGGGCATTCACATCGAGAAGGATATTCCGGCCCTGCTCGGGCTCGCCGAAGGCCAGAAGACCGGGACCTTCGGAGCCAACGGGTCCACGATCCCGCTCGTCTACGCCGACCCGATCGGGGTCGACCCGCTCCTCGCCGATCTGATGCTCAAGAACGCCGCGAACGCGTTATCACTCCTCTAGCGGGTCGTATGGACCTGCTGGTACTCGATACGATCCACGGCGGCGCCCTGCTCGCGGACGAGCTCGCGCTCCGGGGACACCGGGTCGAGGCCATCGATGTCTACCGAGGGGTAGGCCCTCTCCCCGATCCGGATGATTTCGACTTCGTGATCGCCCCGGTCCACCTCGACCCCTCGCACCCGCTCCTCGCCGATGCAGGGGACCGGCTTGTCTCGCATCACGAGGCAACCGCCCGTTGTCTCGCCGATTGCCGGCCACCCCTCTTGATCGAGGTGACCGGCGCACGCGGCAAGACGACGACCGCGTTCGCCATCGCGGAGACGATGGAAGGGAGCGGGATCCTCCACACATCGGCCGGGACCTTCCGCTATCCCGAACGACGCCTGCTCCGGCGCCGCTCGATCACGCCGGCGGAGGCCCTGCCCGCGGCCCGGGCTGCAGTGGCCATCGGCGGATGGTGCGTGGCCGAAGAGTCGCTCGGCGTCACGGGCGCCGGCGATCTCGCCGTCCTGACCTCGGGCGACGACTACGCCTGCGCGGCCGGTACACGCTCGGCCCTCGCGTGCAAGCTCGCCTCGGTCGAACGCGCCCCCCGCCTGCTCGTCGCCTCCGGCGTTGCGGCCGACCACACACAGTTCTACCGGGCCGAATCGCTCGCCCCCTGCGACGGCGTCAGCTGCGCCGGCCCGGCCGGGCGGCCGATCGATAACCCACTCACCGTTCTCCCAGCCTACCGGAACGCGATCCAGCTCGCGG
>DUGU01000311.1:7046-10422 GCA_013331215.1 Methanoregulaceae archaeon | reverse complement strand
GAGGATACCGAAGAGCGGGCAGAAACAGACCGTGTCGTTCGCAGCGGGAGGTTCCGTCATGGATACTACCTGCACCCTGGTATACTTTTCTCCTTATCAACTATTAATCGGATACTACCTATCAGAGAAAAACCGGGATCTCCTGGAGCCTCACACCATGGGTTGCACGTGTTCAAAAAAATGCGATGACGAACACGCGGGATACGGCGGAGCATGGTGCTCGCAGACCGCGTTTCGCAATGCGCCGATCACGGCCGGCATCACCTGTTCCGTCCACGAAGCCGCGGCACGAGACGTTTCTGCGGCGGATCGAGGATGCCTCGGGGGCCGGCCGACCGGGGCGATGCTGACGGTGCGATTGCAGGAAACATCCGAATGAAACCGCAATCCGGAGGAATGACGGATACGCCGACGGTATCCGACGAAGAGATCGGCACGAGCAGCTGCCCCGCCTGCCGCGTCTGCGCAGAAGGCACCGGCTCCGGCGGCGCGGAATCGCACGAGCCGGGGTGGTGGAGACGTCCGGTCGCCACCATCGCCCTGTCCGCCTTTCTGCTCGTTGCCGGGCTCGGCCTCGAGCGGCTGCTTCCCGGTGCCGGGCCGTCGGTCCTGCAGACCGTGTTCTTCCTGGCCGCAGCCCTGATCGGGGGGGCAACGATCCTCAGGGGCGCAGGCAGGGCCGTCCTCGCGCTCCGGCCGGATATGAGCGTGCTGATGACCGTGGCGGCCTCAGGAGCATTCCTGATCGGGGCCGGCGCGGAGGGGGCGAGCGTCATGGTTCTCTACTCGCTCGCCGAGTTCCTCGAGGAGTACGCGGAGGCGCGGGCCGCGCGCTCGGTCGGGTCGCTCCTCGCCCTCGCCCCCGAGACGGCCACGGTCCGGCGCAACGGGCGCGAGGAGACGGTCCACGTCCATGCCGTCGAGGTGGGCGAGACCGCGATCGTCCGGCCCGGAGAGAAGGTGCCGCTCGACGGCACGGTGACGGCCGGGGAGTCGAGCGTGGACCAGGCCGCGNNGGTCGGCAAGAGGCCCGGCGACGCGGTCTTTGCCGGGACGCTCAACGGGGAGGGGTATCTCGAGGTCCGGGTCGATCGCCCGTATGCGTCCTCGACCCTCGCTCGAATCGCAGCGTTCGTCGAGGAGGCGCAGGAGCGGCAGTCGCCGACCGAGGCGTTCATCACCCGCTTCTCCCGGGTATACACGCCGGTCGTCCTCGTCGGCGCCGTGCTCGTGGCCGCCGTTCCGTCCGTCCTCGGCATTCTCCCTCTCGAGGAGGCGGTCTATCGCGCACTGACCCTCCTGGTCATCTCGTGCCCGTGCGCCCTCGCGATCTCGACACCGATCACCATGGTCTCGGGCCTCACCGCGGCCGCCCGCTCCGGCATCCTGATCAAGGGCAAGGACCACGTGGAGGCGATGGCCAGTATCCGGGTCGTGGCCTTCGACAAGACCGGGACCCTGACGGCGGGGACCCCCCGGGTCACGGCCGTGGTCCCGTTCGGCGGCCGCAGCGCCGACGACGTCCGCCGGATCGCGGCGGCCCTGGAGGCGCGCTCCCGGCACCCGCTCGCCCGCGCGATCGTGGCCGATGCGGCGACCGCGAGTCTCGCCCTGCCTCACGCGAGCAGCTTCGTGTCGCTGACGGGCCGGGGCGTCGCGGGCACGGTCGACGGAACGGAGTACCGGGTCGGGGCCCGCGACCTCTTCCCCGATGATCAGCGCCAGGCATACGAATCCGAGATGCAGGCGCTCGAAGCGACGGGCGCGACCGTGGTGATCGTGGGGACCGACCGGGAACCGGTCGGCCTGATAGGGTTGATGGACGTCCCGAGGCCCGAGGCGGCCGCGATGGTCCGGGCCCTGCAGGCGGAAGGGATCAGGACCGTCATGGTGACCGGCGACAACCCAACCGTGGCAGCCGCGATTGCGGCCGGGCTCGGCATCGACGAGGTCGAGGCGGGCGTATTGCCCGAGGCGAAGGCGGATGTCGTGCGGCGCCTGCGGGAACAGCACGGAGCGATCGCCATGGTCGGGGACGGGGTCAACGACGCCCCGGCTCTGGCCGAGGCGACGGTCGGGATCGCGATGGGGGGCGCGGGCTCGGACGTCGCGATCGAGACGGCCGACATCGTGCTGATGGAGGACCGGCTCGACCGGCTTGTCGACCTCCTCCGCCTCGCGCGCCGGACGCAGGGGATCGTCCGGCAGAATGTCGGCGTCTCTGTCTCGGTCAAGGCCGGTATCGCCGTGCTCGCCGTGATCGGGCTGGTCACGCTCTGGGAGGCCGTGGGCTTCGGGGATATGGGGCTCTCGCTCCTCGTGGTCCTGAATGCGTTGCGGCTCGTGGCGCGCTGAAGGGTACAGGGTACGGCCGCCCCGTCGTCCCGGTGCTGCCGCCGGCCGAGCCGGACGTCGACGGCGGGTTCGGGACGTCAACGGGAATGGCCGATCCGACTTTGCGGACGTGGTGCTCTACTTCAACAGCATGACCCGGATCGCGGTGAACGAGCTGGTGTCTGCATTCGACGATAACGGCAACGGCCGCATCGACTTCGTCGATGTCGTCCGGCTCTTCAACCGCCCCCCGAATCCCTCGAATCACCGTGGGGTCCTCGCTGCGTTTCCCGTATCCGCGCACTGTACGACCAGCACGGTGCCCCTACCCGATGGCACGACTGCGGCGATTCACCACGCTGCTGCTCGCCGGTCCTGCCGCGGAGGCCCGCGCGCCCGCCACCCCGCCCCGATCGAAACGTCTGGGAACACACCGGGCCTGCCACGGCTGTGAACGGTGGGAAGGGTTATCATGGTGGGAAGAAAAAGTTTAAAATTGTCCATGATTGTTTTCCGTCGACGATCGACCGGATTCCATCGAGCGAGGTGAACCGGGGTGACCGCGGCCCGACGGCGGAAGGTGCCGGCAGATCCGAAGACGATACAGGAAAAGGCGGCGTCCCGGGGACCTCCGGGGGAGACGGGAACGGAGGCGTCGCCGGCGGGGTCCTACGATCGGAGCCTGATAGAGGCGAGCCTGGACCCCCTCGTCACCATCAGCCCCGACGGGGCGATCACCGATGTGAACGCGGCCACGGCCGAGGTCACGGGGTGCTCGCGCGAGGAGCTGATCGGCACCGACTTCTCCACGTACTTCACCGATCCCCAGCGGGCGAAGGCCGGGTACGAGTCCGCGTTCCGGACCGGGTTCATCCGGGACTACGAGCTCGAGATCCGGAACGCGAGCGGCCGGATCACGCCCGTCATCTACAACGCGACGGTCTACCGCGACGAGGCCGGCGAGATCGCCGGCGTCTTCGCCGCCGCCCGCGACATCTCCAAGCGGAAGAAGGCCGAGGAGGCGATCCGGCGGGCGAACGCG
>DUGU01000311.1:0-7026 GCA_013331215.1 Methanoregulaceae archaeon | reverse complement strand
CGAGCCTCGACCCGCTGGTCACGATCAACCCCGACGGCACGATCAGCGACGTGAACGAGGCGACGATCCGGGTCACGGGCGTACCGCGGGACGGCCTGATCGGCACGAACTTCTCCGAGTACTTCACCGAGCCGGAGCGGGCGAAGGCCGGGTACGAGCAGATCTTCCGCGACGGCTCGGTCACCGACTACGAGCTCGAGATCCGCCACCGCGACGGCCGGATCACCCCCGTGCTGTACAACGCGGCCGTCTATCGCGACGAATCGGGCGGGATCGCCGGCATTTTCGCCGCCGCCCGCGACGTGACCGAGCGGAAGCGCGCCGAGGCCGCGCTCCTGACGGCGTACAACGAGCTCGACGACCGGGTCAAGGAGCGGACGGCCGACCTCGTCGAGGCCAACCGCAGCCTGGAGCGGGAGATCACCGAGCACAAGGCGACGGCGTCCGCGCTCGAGGAGCGGAGCCGGGGGCTCGCGCGGTCGAACGAGGAGCTCCAGCAGTTCGCGTACATCGCCTCCCACGATCTCCAGGAGCCGCTCCGGGCGATCTCGGGTTTCACCGAGCTCCTGGAACGGCGGTACAAGGGCGAGCTCGACGAGCGCGCCGACCGGTACATCAACTTCATCGTCGACGGCACGAGGCAGATGCAGCAGGTGATCCAGGACCTGCTCGCCTACTCCCGGGTCCAGACCAAGGCCCACGAGTTCGACCTGATCGATACGAACCGGGCCCTCGACCAGGCCCTCCTCAACCTCCGGGTCTCGATCCGGGACCGGCACGCGCACGTCGCGGTCGAGGACCGCCTGCCCGAGATCTTCGCCGACGGCATCCAGATCACCCAGGTCTTCCAGAACCTGATCGGCAACGCGCTCAAGTTCCAGAAGCCCGGCGCCGTCCCCGAGATCCGCATCTCGACCGTGCGCGAGGGGGGCGACTGGGTCTTCTCCGTCGCCGACAACGGGATCGGGATCGACGCCCGCCACCTCGACCGGATCTTCATGCTCTTCCAGCGCCTGCACGCCAAGGGCGAGTACGACGGCACCGGGATCGGCCTCGCCATCTGCAAACGGATCGTCGAGCGGCACGGCGGGTCGATCGCCGTGCAGTCGACCCCCGGTCTCGGATCGACCTTCACCTTCTCCATTCCAACCCGCAACGGAGCCAGACCATGAACGACTCAGACACGAACCCCGCATACCCCCGGCCGATTGAGATCCTGCTCGTCGAGGACAGCCCGGCCGACATCGCCCTCACCGAGGAGGCCCTCCTCGAGAGCAAACTCCACAACAACCTGTACGTCGTGACCGACGGCGAGGCCGCCATGGCCTTCCTCCGGCGCGAGCCCCCGCACGAGTCCGCGCCCCGGCCGGACCTGATCCTGCTCGACCTGAACCTGCCCAAGAAGAACGGGCGCGAGGTCCTCGCCGAGATCAAGTGCGACCCGTCCCTGAGCATGATCCCGATCGTGATCATGACCGTCTCGCGGGACGAGCGGGACATCCTCGAGTCGTACCGGCTCCACGCGAACTGTTACATCCGGAAGCCGGTTCGGTTCCGGGAGTTCATCGAGATCGTCAAGTCGATCGAGGACTTCTGGTTCTCGATCGTCACGTTGCCGCCGAACGCAGGGAACCGGGAATGAGGGTCCTGCTGGTCGAGGACAACCCCGCGGATGCGGAGCTGATCCGGGAGCTCCTCTCGGAGCACCCGCAGCACTCGTTCTCGATCCGGCACGCGGGCAGCCTCGCCTCCGCGCTCTCGGCCATCGGAGATGAGGGAGTCGACTTCATCCTGCTCGACCTCGGGCTCCCCGACAGTCAGGGCGCCGAGACCGTGCGGGCCGTACGGGCCGCCGCGCACGGCATACCGATCGTGGTCCTGACCGGGCTCGACGACGAGGACCTCGGGGTCCAGCTGCTCCAGGAGGGGGCCCAGGACTACCTCGCGAAGGGCAGGATGAACGGCCCTGCCCTGGTCCGCTCCATACGCTACGCGGAGGAGCGGAACCGGACCGAGGCGGAGCTGATCCGCAAGAACGCGGAGCTCGCCGAACGGAAGGAGCGGCTCAAGCGGGCCCAGGAAATTGCCCACCTCGGCAGCTGGGAGTTCGCCGACGGGCGGCTCTCCTGGTCGGACGAGGTCTACCGCATCTACGGGATGCGCCCCCGGGAGTTCGCGGCCACGTACGGGGTCTTCCTGGGCTCGGTTCATCCCGAGGACCGGGCGGCGGCCGACGCCGCGTACCGGGACTCGGTGCGCGAAGGGGAGGACTGCTATGAGATCGAGTACCGGATCGTCCGGCGCTCGGACGGCGCCGTCCGCCACGTGTACGAGCGGTGCACGCACTCCAGGGACACGGACGGCAGGATCGTCCGGTCGGACGGGACCGTGCACGATATCACCGAGTGGAAGGAGGCCGAGGAGACCCTGAAGCGGTACGCGGCCGATCTCGAGCGGTCGAACGAGGAGCTGCAGCGGTTCGCGTACATCGCGTCTCACGACCTGCAGGAGCCGTTGCGATCGATTATCAGCTTCTCCCAGCTCCTCGAACGGCGGTATAAAGGCCGGCTCGATCAGGACGCGGACGACTACATCGCCTTCATCGTCGAGGGCGGCAACCGGATGCAGACGCTGATCCAGGACCTGCTGGCCGTCTCGCGGGTCACGACGAAGGCGGCTCCGATCGTGGAGACGGACGCCGGCACCGTCATCGCCGGTGTCGTCTGCGACCTCGCGGACGCGATCGCGAACGCGACGGCGACGATCACGGTCGGGCCCATGCCGCGGGTCATGGCCGACGCGGCCCAGCTCGAGCAGGTCTTCGCGAACCTGATCGGGAACGCGATCAAGTACCGACGGCCCGACGTCCCGCCCGAGATCGCGGTCTCCGCGCGGGAAGAGGGGCTGATGGTCGAGTTCGCCGTGCGGGACAACGGGATCGGGATCGAACGGGAGTACTTCGGTCAGATCTTCGAGATGTTCCGCCGCCTCCACACCCACGACGAGTACGAAGGGACCGGGATCGGCCTGGCCGTCGTCAGGAAGATCGTCGAGCGGCACGGGGGCGAGGTCCGCGTCGAGTCGACGCCGGACGTGGGCTCGACATTCTTCTTCACCCTCCCGGCCGCGTGAATCGCGGCGCGGCCGCCGGCGTCAGGGGTTGCTCCAGACGACGGTGAAGTCCGTCCCGCCGGTCGAGAGCCCCGACGGGGTCGCCTTGAGGGACCCGCCCCGCGACTGCATGATAATCGGCTGGTACTCCCAGTGCGCGCCGCTGATGGGGCCGCTTTCGCCGTTCACCGTGACGGCGGCGTGGGTGAAGGTGATCGGGCGGAAGTCCGCGAGCGGGAGGAGCCGGTTCCGCCCGTTCGTCGGGGCCTCGGCGATCCACTCGGCGGAGCTGCGTTCCGCGGTCACCCGGCCCTGGTCCGTGAAGGAGACCGTCTCCGCCGTCGTCAGGTCGGTCATGGTGTACCGGAACGTGTTGCCGCTGACGTACTCGACCTTCGCGTGGACCTCGTCCCCGGGCGAGATGGCGAGGTCGAGGGTGACGCTGTCCTGCGGGTAGACCTCGTACCAGGCGTAATACACGGGCGAGCCCCCGATGCAGTCAGACTCGGTCCCGATCTGCTCCACGCTGTTCGAGCTGATGCCGTCGATGCCGACCCAGAAGGCGGAGGCGTAGCCGTTGTCCGAGAGGGAGCAATCGACGGAGGGGACGTTCCACGACGCCTCCACGGACTCGACGCTGCCGGACTGAGGGTTGTCGATACTGGTCAGTACCGTATACCCGGCCCAGTTCGGGCTCCGGTCCGCCATGGCGGCGGAGAGGGGCGGCGGCGTGGAGACCGCGGTGGGGGGCGTCGTGGCGGCAGCGGTGGCAGGGGTGGAGGGAGACGTCTCCGCGGGCGTCGGCGTGCCCTCGCCGCTCCCGCCCAGGCACCCGCAGAGCAGGAGTGCGGCGAGGAGCACGGCCCCGCAGAAGATCGCCCGGTCACGCATCGCCCGCCTCCGTCGGAGGCGGATTTTTCCGCCAAGAGGGAAAAAGGTTTTGGTGACCCGCCGGGAAAACCCCGTCGCGGCCTCATCAACCGCCACTGTCGTTAGAATAATCTTTATTTCCTAGCACGTGCATCCCCTGCCACACCAGGACGCTTCGGAACCCGATAGTCCTGGACGCTTCTTACTGGAGGCCCGAGTGATCATGAAACGACCCAGTCACACACGCCCGCCCGGTCCACACACCGGGCTCCCCGTCCGATTGCTCGCAGTCGGACTGCTGATCGTGCTCCTGCTCCTCTGCGCAGGCGCGATCGGCGCCGCCGCCGGCACGGACACCGCCACCGGCGCGGACCCGAGCGTCAACGCGCTCGGGGCCAAACAGGTGCCTGCCGGCGCGCCCACCGTGGTCGCGCCGAAAGCGACGGTAACGACCAAGGGCACGGGCAAGTCCGACTCCTCGACCGTGGGCTCGGACGCCAAGACCGGGCTCAAGTACAAGGGCAAGGTCAAGCCCGAAGAGCGCCAGGCCGCCGGCGAGCGGTACAAGCAGGCCGCCCAGGCTTCCCGCGCCGCGGGATCGGCCATGGTGATGCCCACCCCGGCGCCCGGCGACCCGCCGCACTACTTCGGCCCGTACCCGAACTACGCCAACAGTCCCATGCCGAAGGGCGCCGTGACCAACGTCACCATCGTCGACGGCGGCACCGGCTACTTCGCTCCCGTGGTCGAGATCGTCGACCTCTACAACACCGGCAGCGGCGCCACGGCCACGGCCACGGCCGACCCGGCGACGGGCACCATCACGGGCGTGACGATCACCAGCGGCGGCACGGGCTACACGGCTCCCGTGGTCTACGTCTCGAACGCCACCGCGCCCCAGGGCGCGAACGCCCAGATCGAGGCCACTATCGGCGGTACACTGACCGGCGGCATCCGGAAGTTCATGAGCGCCCTGCCGAGCCTCTCGGTCGCCGTGCCGGACAAGACGACCTATCCGGGCTCCGACTACTACGAGATCGAGCTCCGGCAGTACACCGAGCAGATGCACCCCGACCTCCCGCCGACCACCCTCCGCGGTTACGTCCAGGTCAGGAACGGCGTCGCCGTCTCGCCCATCTCGTCCCTCGGCCCGACCATCGTGGCGCAGCGCGACCGGCCCGTCCGGGTCAAGTTCACGAACAAGCTGCCCACCGGCGCCGGCGGGAACCTCTTCATCCCCGTCGACCACACCATGATGGGCGCGGGCATGGGCCCGCTCGGCATGGCCGCGAACCCCATGGACTACACCGAGAACCGCGCGACCCTCCACCTCCACGGCGCCATCGTCCCCTGGATCAGCGACGGCACACCGCACCAGTGGATCACACCCGCCGGCGAGAACACGCCGTACCCCAAGGGCGTCCAGGTCGTCAACGTCCCCGACATGCCCGACCCCGGCGCCGGCTCCCAGACGTTCTACTACACCAACCAGCAGAGCGCCCGGCTCATGTTCTACCACGACCACTCGATCGGCATCACCCGCCTCAACGTCTACGCGGGCGAGGCCGCCGGGTACCTGCTCACGGACAAGGTCGAGCAGGACCTGATCGCGGGCACGAACGTCTCCGGTGTCAACCCGACCAGAGCGAAGGTCCTTCCCGACACGGGCATCCCGCTGATCATCCAGGACAAGACCTTCGTGGACGCCTCCACCATCGGCTACCAGGACCCGACCTGGAAGTGGGGTTCGACCCCCGGCACGGCGCACACGGGCGACCTCTGGATGCCGCACGTGTACATGACCAACCAGAACCCGTACGACATCTCCGGCATGAACGCCTTCGGCCGGTGGCACTACGGCCCCTGGTTCTGGCCGCCGACCCTGAACATCGCCCACGGTCCGGCCCCGAACCCGTACTACAACGCTAGCAACCCCGACCCACTCGAGCCGCCCGAGATCCCGGGCGTCCCGGCGAACTCGATGGCCATGGAGGCCTTCGTTGACACGCCGGTGGTCAACGGCGAGGCGTACCCGTACCTCAACGTGCAGCCCACGACGGTCCGGTTCCGGGTCCTCAACGCGGCCGACGACCGGTTCCTCAACCTGCAGATGTACGTCGCCGACCCGGCCGTGACGACCGCGGACGGCCGCACGAACACCGAGGTCCGGATGGTCCCGGCCCCCGACGGCCGCGAGGGCGGCGTCCCCGACCCGGCGATGGCCGGACCGGACATGATCCAGATCGGCACCGAGGGCGGGTTCCTCCCGGCACCGGCGGTCCTGAAGAACACACCGGTCGGCTGGAACCTCGACCAGACCAACTTCGACTTCGGCAACGTCAACAAGGGCACGCTCATCCTCGGCACGGCCGAGCGGGCCGACGTCCTCGTGGACTTCTCGAAGTACGCGGGCAAGACCATCATCCTCTACAACGACGCGCCCGCGCCGTTCCCCGCCATCGACCCGCGGTACGACTACTACACCGGGCACCCCGACCTGACCGGCACGGGCGGCGCGCCCACGACCCAGGCCGGCTACGGTCCGAACACGCGCACGATCATGCAGATCCGCGTGGCGGCTGCAACCCCGGCTCCGGCGTACAACCTCGCGGCCCTGCAGGCGGTCTTCGCCAAGACGGCGGGCAAACTCGGCGTCTTCGAGGCCTCGCAGGACCCGATCATCGTGCCCGACGCCCGGTACAACTCCGCGTACAACGCGTCCTTCCCGGTCGACCAGTACGCGAGGATCTCCTCGACCTCGTTGACGTACAAGAACGTCTCGGGCGCAACCGTGACCTCGCCGCGGTTCGAGCAGAAGGCGATCCAGGACGAGCAGGGCGAGGCCTTCGATAAGGAGTACGGCCGGATGAGCGGCCTTCTCGGCCTCGAGATCCCGCAGTCGCCCCAGACCCCCCAGAGCCTGCTCCTCTTCCCGTACATGAGCCCGCCGCTCGAGGTCATCAAGTCGGCCGGCCTGTACGGCACGTTCCTCGGGAACACGACGGACGGGATCGAGTTCTGGAAGATCACGCACAACGGCGTGGA
>DUGU01000123.1:596-3664 GCA_013331215.1 Methanoregulaceae archaeon | reverse complement strand
CGACATCGCCCTCCAGATCGCCGAGCAGAACTTCGACTATTACCCCCTCGCGCTCTACACTGGCCCCACGCCCACGGCGACCCCCACCCCCACGGTCACCGTGACGCAGACGCCCACAGCAGGCGCGCAGTCTCCGTACCAGGGCGCCGTGACCATCCCGGGCCGTCTCCAGGCCGAGAACTATGACCTCGGCGGCGAGGGTGTCGCATACCACGACAATGAGGCTGCGAACCTCGGCGGTGCCTACCGGACAACCGAGGGCGTCGATGTCGAGAGCGCCGGTGGTGTCACCAACATCGGTTACATCCGCAGCGGCGAGTGGACCGAGTACACGGTGAACGTCGCGGCGGCCGGTACCTACCCGGCCGCCTTCCGGGTTGCGGCCTGGGACGCGGGACGGCAGATTACCGTCTCGGTCGACGGCGTCCAGAAGGCGGTCGCGAGCCTCCCGAACACCGGCTCGTACACCTCCTGGAATACTGTCACCGTTCAGGTCCCGCTCGAGGCGGGCACGCACGTGATCAGGTTCCTGTTCAACTCCGACAAGCAGAACCTCGACTATGTCGACTTCGGCACTGCTCCGTCCACGCCCACAGTGACGGCGACCGCGACTGTGACGGTCACGCCGACGCCCGATGCGGGCCAGACGGCGCACAATGGCCCGCACGCATTGCCGGGCACGGTGCAGGCCGAGGACTTCGATAACGGCGGCCAGAACGTCGCCTACTACGACAGCACGGTCGAGAACAAGGCCGCGATGACGCCCGGCGTTACGGCCTACCGGCCGGGTGAGTACGTCGACGCCGAGACCGGCAACGGCATCTCGGACATCGGCTGGATCACCGACGGCGAGTGGACCGAGTACACGGTCACCGTCGCCACGGCGGGCAGCTACAACGCAACCTTCCACGTGGCCTCCTGGGCCAACGACCGCAGGGTCGTCCTGACCGTTGACGGCGCTCCGGGATGCACCGCGAACGTGCCGAACACGGGCAACCCCGATGCCTATCAGACGGTCTCGGCGCCGCTCTCGCTCGCTCAGGGCACGCATGTCATCCGGCTCTCTTTCCAAGGATCCGGCCAGAACATCGACTGGTTCTCGGTCTCTGGCGGTGCGGTCACGATAGCAACGCCCACCGTGACGGCAACGGTTACCGCGACGGCGACCGCGACGGTCACGCCGACCCCCTCGAACGGGACGCAGGCCCCATATAAGACCTTCATCGCGCCGTGTAAGATCGAGGCCGAGGACTACGATACCGGCGGCGAGAATGTCGCCTACCACGACACCACGCCCGAGAACCAGGGGATGGCCTACCGCCTGGCCGAGGGTGTCGACGTCGACGCCAGCAGCGTCACCCACATCGGCTACGTCCAGGCCGGCGAGTGGGTCGAGTACACGGTGAACGTGCCGGCGGCCGGCACCTACTCGACGGCTTTCCGCGTCGGCTCGTGGTACCCCGAACTCGGGACGCGCTCGATCGCGGTTTCTGTCGACGGGTCCTCCAAGGGAACGGTCACCGTCCCGATCACCGGTTCGGACACGGCCTACCAGACCGTGACCGTGCCGCTCGCGCTCGGCGCGGGCACGCAGACCATCCGCCTGACCTTCAGCGGGCCGCGCCAGAATCTCGACTGGTTCGAGATCGGCACCGGCACGGTAACGACCCCGACGCCTACGCCCACAGTGACGGCGACCGCGACTGCGACGGTCACGCCGACACCCGGTGCGGGCCAGACGGCGTACAACGGCCCGCACGCACTGCCGGGCACGGTGCAGGCCGAGGACTTCGATAACGGCGGCCAGAACGTCGCCTACTACGACAGCACGGTCGAGAACAAGGCGAAGACGAACAATATCGCCTACGCCGACCGCGGTAACGAGTACGTCGACGCCGAGACCGGCAACGGCATCTCGGACATCGGCTGGATCACCGACGGCGAGTGGACCGAGTACACGGTCACCGTCGCCACGGCGGGCAGCTACACCGCGAACTTCCGCGTCGGCAGCTGGGCCAACGACCGCAGGGTCGTCGTGACTGTCGACGGCGCTCCGGGCTGCACGATCGCCGTGCCGAACACGGGCAACTCCGAGACCTACCAGACGGTCTCGGCGCCGCTCTCGCTCGCACAGGGCACGCACGTCATCCGTCTGATGTTCCAGGGCAGTGCCCAGAACATCGATTGGTTCTCGGTCACCGACGGCGCGGTCACGACCGTCACACCGACGGTGACGGCGACTGCGACTGCGACAGTCACGCCGACACCCGGCTCGGGCCAGACGGCATATAACGGCGCGCACGCAGCGCCGGGCCGGGTCCAGGCCGAGGACTTCGATAACGGCGGCCAGAACGTCGCCTACTACGACAGCACGGTCGAGAACAAGGCCGCGACGACGCCCGGCTCGACAGCCTACCGGCCGGGCGAGTACGTCGACGCCGAGACCGGCAACGGCATCTCGAACATCGGCTGGATCACCAACGGCGAGTGGACCGAGTACACGATCGACGTCGCCACGGCGGGCAGTTACACCGCGAACTTCCGCGTCGGCAGCTGGGCCAACGNNGCGCTCCGGGCTGCACGATCGCCGTACCGAACACCGGCAGCTACGATGCCTATCAGACGGTCTCGTCGACACTCCCCCTGACGGCCGGCACGCACGTGATCCGTCTGACTTATCAGGGCGACGGCATGAACGTCGACTGGTTCGAGACCGTCCCGCCCGTCTGAGACGAAGTCGACACCCTTTCCTCTTTTTCCCACCGCCCGTGCGCTTCAAATAGATTGATGGTGCATGATGTGCGGTGACGGCACATACATGACAGGGAGACGGCTGGTCTACCTGGACCATGCGGCCACGACTCCCGCGGCTCCCGAGGTCGTCGAGGCCCTGCTCCCGTACTTTACGGAGCGGTTCGGCAATCCCTCCTCGATCTACGCGCTCGCCCGCGAGTCGAAGGCCGGGATCGATCGCGCCCGCGAACAGGTAGCGCGGGCGATCAACGCCTCGCCCGAGGAGGTCTACGTGACTTCGGGAGGGACCGAGGCCGACAACTGGGCGATCAAGG
>DUGU01000123.1:0-584 GCA_013331215.1 Methanoregulaceae archaeon | reverse complement strand
GATCGAGCACCACGCGGTCCTCCACACCTGTCAGTACCTCGAGACGCAGGGGTTCCGGGTGACCTATCTCCCCGTCGACGAGTTCGGGCGGGTCGACCCGGGCGCGCTCGCCGACTCGCTCACGGACCAGACGATCCTCGTCTCGATCATGGCCGCGAACAATGAGATCGGGACACTCGAGCCGATCGCCGCGTGCGCGAAGGCCTGCCGCGACCACGACGTCCGGTTCCACACGGACGCGGTCCAGGCAATAGGGTCGATCCCGGTTAACGTCGAGGCCATGGGCGTGGACCTGCTCAGCCTCTCGGCCCACAAGTTTTACGGCCCGAAGGGGGTGGGAGCGCTCTACGTTCGGAAGGGGGTCCGGCTCGACAACCTGCTCCACGGCGGCGCCCAGGAGCGGCGGAAGCGCGCCGGGACCGAGAACCTGGCTGGAATCGTCGGGATGGGCGCCGCGATCGAGCGCGCGGAGGCACGGCGGGAGGAGTACGCTCGGCGGCTGACCGCGCTCCGCGAGCGGCTGTACCGGGGGATCGTCGAGCGGATCGAACACGTCAGATTGAACGGCCACCCGACCGAGCGGC
>DUGU01000323.1:5835-6069 GCA_013331215.1 Methanoregulaceae archaeon | reverse complement strand
GCCGGAGGCCGGAGTTCGGGATGACCGGGAAGCCGCGCCACTCGACATCGGAAGGTTCGAAGACCTCGTACATGATTTTCTTTGCCTTGATGTTCCCCTCGCGGCTGACGGCACGGGGATATGCATTGTCAACCCGGTGCGTTCCCTCTTTTACCTGCTGTACAAGCATCAGGAGTCCGAGCAGGATGTCCTCGGCCTCGAACCCGGCCACGACCTGCGGGACCGGAAACGGCT
>DUGU01000323.1:0-5822 GCA_013331215.1 Methanoregulaceae archaeon | reverse complement strand
GTGCAGGCTGAGGACGCTGAAGTTGCCGAGGCCGCGCTGTCGTGCCTCGAGGACGGCCGCGGCGACGGTCGGGGCGGTGGTCTCGAAGCCGACTGAGATGAATACAACCTCCTTGTCAGTCTTCTTTGCGATCTCAACCGCCTTGTGGATGCCCTGTACTATCCGGACGTCGCCGCCGCAGGATTCAAGCGACCCCTGTGATCCCGGGACATGGAGGAGATCACCGTATGTGGTGATAATGCAGTCTTTGCCGGCAAGGTCGAGCGCTGCATCGATCTCTCCCTGCGGCGTTATGCAGACCGGGCAGCCCGGGCCCATCACGATCCGGAGGCCGTCGGGGAGGACGGCCCTGAGGCCGTGACGCGCGATCGCGGCCTCGTGGGTGCCGCAGATGTGCATGAAGTTCAGGTCACGGCCGGCGGCACCGACGGCCTCGTCCAGCGCCTGCGCCACCTCTTTCAGGACTGCCATATGCTCGAAGACTTTTATCCCGCGGGACCATAAGGTGTGGTATCGAATGCTCACCGTAGTGATCACCGAGACCGGTATGGCGCTCACGGACGTCGGGATCGCTACGGCCATCGTCCTCGCGGGGGCGGCTCTGGCCGTCGGGGCATATCTCCTCAGCCTACGGCTCGAGGAGCGACTCAATGTACTCCATGGGCCCGGGGCCCACCTGGTCGAGAACGCGATCATCGCCGCGCGGTGGCCGCTCCCGATGGCCATCGCAGCGGCGGCGGGCTACGTCGCGCTCCGGTTCGTGCTCCGGCTCGACCTCGGCTATCCGGCATTCGGGGATCCGCGGCTTCCGGTCGCAATCGCGATTGTACTCATCACCTGGACGGTCACGAACCTCCTTTCGCGCCTGATCAGAGCGTACGGAGAGCGGGTCCTCCCGGAATCCGAACGCGGCGACGAGACGCCGCTGGCCGAACTGTTCGGGATCGGGGTTCAGTACCTCGTCTGGTTCATCGCGATCCTTTACCTGCTCGATTTCCTAGATATCTCTATCACACCGCTGATCGCCGGGGCCGGACTCGCCGGCATCGCGATCGCGCTGGCCGCCCAGGACCTCCTCTCGAACCTCTTCGGCGGGGTGATCATCCTCCTCGACAAGCCGCTCAGGGTGGGGGACAAGGTCAGGATCGACCCCTACATCGGGACCGTAACACGGATCGGCCTCCGCTCGACACGCATCCGGACGCTCGATGGGCTCGTGGCGACCGTTCCGAATTCGCGTATCACGACGAACATCGTGGTCAACTATACGGCGGGAACGGCACGGGCCTTCGTGCAGGTGCCCGTGACCGTCGACTACGCGACGCCCATCGCGGAGAGCCGGCGCGTGTTGGAGGAGATCGCCGGGGCGGCCCCGACCGTCGCTCCGCCCGCAATGGAGCTCGGCGGGGGCGCCGTCCAGATCGGCGAGCTCGGCCGATTCGGCCCGGTCTTCATCCTGACATTCTCCGCCCGCGACGATACGGACCCGCTCGCCGTCAAGGACGCGGTCTACGCGCTCGTCGCGGAGGCCGTGCGGAGCGGGCGGCTCACGATCGGGTTCGGACAACAACCAGGCGCCGGGAGATCGCCACTAGAGATTGGCTCGCCATCCGGAGACGGAGAAGTACCGGACATGGCATCCCGGCGGTAATTCTCGGATGGCGCCAGGTTAACCGTGATCCTCCGACTTCACGGGGAGGCCGGAGTCCGCGAGGCCGCGCCGTGCGAGGAGGACGAAGAGCGGGAGTGCGACGGCGCAGATGATACCCGAGAGGTAGAAGACGTCCGGAATGCCGTACAGGTCCATGACCAGACCCGAGAGCAGGGGCGAGACGATCATGCCGACGCCCATGGCCGTATTCGATGCGCCCATGGCCGCCCCCTGGCCCACCGTGCGCCCGGCGATGGTGACGATCGCGGTGACGGCCGGCAGCGAGATGCCGCCACCGATCCCGATGGCGAGGGCCGCGAGGACGAGCGCGGGGAAGCCCGAGAGGGACGGAATGACAAGGAGCGTGGCCGCGATCATGGCCGTACCCCCCACGATCAGGGCTGTCCTGTCGTACCGATCCGCGAGCCGCCCCGACCACCGCTGGAGAGCCGATGTCGAGAGAGACGAGACCGAGATCACGAGCCCGGTCTCGGCCGTGGAGAGGCCGTACGCGAGCGAGGCGATCAGCGGGACGAAGACCATGAAGGTGCCATTCGCGAACGCATTGACGAGCTGGAAAAACACGGCGGCGCGCAGAGCGGGATGCCCGAGGACGCTCCGATCGGAGAGCGGCGGCCTCGGGCGCGGGCCGGGCTCGGGCACGAAGGCGATGCAGACCGCGACCGAGACGAGCGAGAACGCGGTCATCGCGAGGAAGACGGCGGCCATTCCGGCCGTCGCGCTGATCACGCCGCCCGCGAGCGGACCGATCCCCATGCCGAGGTAGAGGGCGATCGAGAACGTGCCCATGTGGGTCCCCTCGGCGCCGACAGCCGAGAGGTCGGCGATGTAGGCCATCGCGATCGGGATCACCATGGCCGAGGCCATGCCGTGGACCACCCGGACCGCGATCAGCCCGGCCACCGAGTCCGCGGCAAGGTACGCGAGCGAGAGGACCGTGTACAGCGAGAGGCCGAGGACGATGAACCATTTCCGGCCCCGCCGATCCGAGAGTCGGCCGAAGACCGGCATGAGCAGGGCGCGGGAGACCGAGAAGCCCGAGAAGATCGCGCCGATCTCGAGCCCGGTGGCCCCGAGGGTCTCGGCATAACTCGGAAGAAGGGGGATCACGATTCCCAGGCCGAGCATGGCCGAGAAGACCGCGACGAAGAGGGCGCGATAGGCCCTGACACCCTCTGCCGGAGCCGTGGCGCTCACGAACACCAGTACGATGGACGGTCCATAAGCGTTGCGGCCCGCGGGAAGGTTTATCCCGCCTTTCGCCCCTATGGGGAGGGGACGACCGGTGACACTCCCACGGCAGAAGACGAAGATTGTCTGTACTCTCGGCCCTGCATCCTCGGACGAGACGACGATCCGGCAGATGATAAAAGCCGGCATGAGCGTGGCCCGGCTGAACTTTTCGCACGGCACGATGGAGGAGCACGCAGAGCAGATCGAGCTCGTCCGACGAGCGGCCGACGCCGAGGACCGCGTTATCGGCATCCTGATCGATCTGCCCGGCACGAAGATCCGGCTGGGTCTCCTTCCTGTGGAGCCCCTCGAGCTCGAGCGCGGAGCCGAGGTCGTGCTGACCACGGACCAGCGCCCGAAGGATCCGTCGATGATCCCGGTCGACTACGACCCTCTTCCCTCCCTGGTGAGACCGGGGAGTCTGCTCTACATCAACGACGGGCTCGTCCGGCTCCGGGTCCTCAGCACCGGTGGAACGGAGATCCGGGCCGAGGTCGTCGTCGGGGGCGCAATCGCCTCGCGCAAGGGGCTGAACGTCGTCGACAGCGTCCTGCCCGTGGACGCGGTGACCCCCCGCGATCTCGAGCTGATCGAGGCGGGTCTCGCCCTCGGCATCCACACGTTCACGATCTCGTTCATCGAGCGGGCCGAAGATATTCGGAGGGCCAAAGCGCATGCGGCATCGCTCGGTCACGAGATCACCGTGATCGCCAAGATCGAACGGAAGGCCGCGGTCGACCACATCGACGAGCTGCTGGCCGCCGCGGACGGAGTCATGATCGCCAGGGGAGATCTCGGGGTGCAGATCCCGATCGAGCAGGTGCCGGTGATCCAGAAGCGGATCATCCACGCCGCGAACGAGGTCGGCCTGCCCGTGATCACGGCCACCCAGATGCTCGAGTCCATGACCGCGAGCCTGCTTCCCACCAGGGCCGAGGTGACCGACGTGGCGAACGCGATCCTGGACGGGACCGACGCCGTGATGCTCTCGGCCGAGACCGCGAGCGGCTCGTACCCGGTCGAGAGTGTGGCGATGATGTCGCGCATCGCGCTCGAGATCGAGGGCGAGCGGCGGACGCTCGGGTGCGGGCACATGCTCGAGGACCGGATCCGCGAGAGCTACGGCCGAGAGTCGATCGCGGTCGAAGACGTGGTCTCGCTCAACGTGATCGACGCCGTGCGCGCGCTCGGGCCGCGCTTCATCCTGACGCCGACGCGGACGGGCCGGACACCTCGCCGGATCTCCCGGTTCCGGCCCGAACGCTGGATCCTCGCATTCACCCGCGATCCCGCGGTCCAGCGATTTCTCACCTTCACGTATGGCTGCTGCCCGTTCCTTATGGAGACCGAGCGCAAGGACTGGCACGACCTGATCTTCGAGGCCGTCCGGTCCCTGGGGTTGGCCTCATCGGGCGACCTGGTGATCCTGACCGAGGGCGTCGCGCCCGGGCCCGTAGGGACCACGAACTCGCTCAGGATCGTGACGATCGAGTGAGCGGGTCTCGCGCGTACTCGCGGAGCACGCTCCAGGAGCACACCTTCTCCTCGAAGCGCGTGCCCGCATTCGCCCGGCTCGTCGACGGCAGTACCGCGATACGGACTGACGGCGCGACGGCGCGCCCCCGGAGGGCACGCTTCAGGAACCGCTCGGCCGTCCGGCCGTTGACCGCGACGAGCCGCACGGAGGGGTGGGCCGCGAGCCAGCCCGCGACGTCGGCGAGCACGGGATCGCGGATCGTATGGTCCATGGACCCCTCCTGCCGGCAGGCGTCGACCGTGTCCCAGAGCGCGATACCGCGCTCGTTCAGGGTCGCCACCCGCTCCCGGTAGGACAGAGTCAGCGGGATCCCGAAGAGCGCCTCGACAATCGGCCAGAAGTGGTTATGCGGGTTCGCGTAGTAGGCCCGCTCTCGCCGGGCGATTACGCTCGGAAAGCTTCCGAGCACGAGAACGGCCGGGTAGGGCCCGGCCTCGGGCGTGAAGCCCGCCAGCAGGTCGCCCACCGCGTCCCGCGGCCCGGCCATCCTCACTCTGTCTCTGGCTGCGGTGTCGGCGGCTCGGGGACAATCGGCTCGGGGGGCGGCGGATGGGTNNCGGCTGGGGCGTCGGTGTCGGGGCCGGCGGCGGAGTGGGCGGCACCGGATCCGGGTCGGGCTGAGATATTCCGAGATGTATAGACCTCATACGATCTCTCATTGTCCTGTTTGGATATAAGAGTGCGCACGAGTCACCGGCGGGTCGGTCGCCGGCGGGAGGAGAGGACGCCGAAGCGCGAGAACTCGTCGGTCTCCACGAGGTACCCGGAGCCGCAGCGCTCGACCTTCAGGATGCCGCTCGAGATCAGGAGCCGGACCGATGGCTCGTCCGTGTGCATGACCCGGGCGAGTTCCGCGATCGTATAGTACTGCTCCATGGCTCACATGATCTGCTCCCGGCGTCCTCATTATCCTTCTGATGCCGGCCGCGATCAGATATGGCAGCCACCTCCGCCGTGCTTGCGGACGTACTGCTGGTGGTACTCCTCGGCCCGGTGGAACGGCCCGGCGGGAACAATCTCGGTTGCGATCGGGCGGCGGAACCGGCCCGAACGGTCGAGCTCCGCGATCAGGGCCCGCGCCTCGCGCTCCTGCTCGGGTGTATGGTAGAAGATCGCGGACCGGTACTGCTCGCCGATATCCGGCCCCTGCCGGTTTCGCGTGGTCGGGTCGTGAACAGCGAAGAATTGGTCGAGGAGAGCCCGGTAGGTAATGCGCGCCGGGTCGTAGACCACCCGCACGGTCTCGGCGTGACCTGTCCTGCCCGTGCAGACCTGTTCGTAGCTAGGGTCCGGTCGCGACCCCCCCGTATACCCGACGGCGGTCTCGATGACGCCGGGAAGCGTGCGAAACGCCTCCTCGACGCCCCAGAAGCATCCGGC
>DUGU01000254.1 GCA_013331215.1 Methanoregulaceae archaeon | reverse complement strand
GTGATCGAAAAGCCCCTCGGCCCAGAGCTCGTACGCGCCGGCCGCGTACGCGTCGTCTCCGGTGTTCCAGGCAGCACCGCTCGCCCCTCGGACCCGGTAGGGCGTCGTGGTGATCAAGAGGCGGTCCAGGCTGATGCGGGCGCCGCCGTCGCCGACGAGCGTCGAGACGGTCCTGCCGGCGGGGTCGCGGATCCGGACCGCGACCGGCGCGCCCGTCCCGCGGGCCGCGAAGGCCGAGAGCGAGCCCGAGACCTCGAGATCGAACCGGTCCCCCTTCGCGACCTCGCCGCCTGAAACGTACCGCCCGGTCCCGGCGTCGACGAGGCGGAGCGAGAGCGCGGGCTCCTCGACGGTCAGGGCGAGGGCGCGCCCGCGGTCCAGGTCGTACCAGGCGCCGGCCCGGGTATCGTGGGGGATCGCGGCCTTCCTCGGGTCGGCGATCCGGAGGGTCGCGACGGGCGACACGCCTGCGCTCGGCCCGTTGGCAAACCAGCCGAGCGTGTCGCCCGCGCCGATCCCCGCGGCCGTCACGTCGAGGCCGCTCTCGCCCGCGTACACGACCGCGCCCGCCGACCGGACCACGTTCGGCGCGGCCGCCCCGGGGGTCACCGGGACGGGCGTCGCCGTGGTCGAGGGCGTGGGCGACGGAGTGGGGGTCGGCGTGGGGGACGGCGTCGCCGAGGGCGTCGGCCCGGCTCCCAGGTACGGCTGGAGCGCCGCGTACCATCGCGCCGCGATCTTCTTCTCGCCGCTCTCGGCCGGGTGGATCCCGAGCGGGGCCTGGTTGTCCGCGACCCCGTCGTACCCGGTGTACATGTCCACGACCACGACTGGCGACTGCGACGTCGAGGTGCGGGCCGCGATCCCGGGGATGGCCGCGTTCAGAGCTTCGATCCCCGGCCGCGGGAACGAGGTCGGCGGGATCTTCGCGAGCAGGATCACCGCGTTCGGGTTCCTCGCCCGCAGCTGGACGATGATCCCCTCGAGGTTTCGCGCGCTCTCGGCTGTCGCGACGCCGTTGAGCACGTCGTTCGTGCCGAGCATCACGAGGGCCACGTCGAACCGGTACTTCGCGAGCCAGACCGAGAGCTTCCCCTGGCCCGGATCGTCGGCGACACCGTTGAGGATCCCGCCGGTCATGTAACCGCCGTGACCCTCGTTGTCCTGGTCGAAGTCGAACGCGAAGTTCGGCGCGGTCCAGGAGCCGACGAAGTCGACGTCGCGCCCCTGGAGCTGCTGCCAGAGCCAATAGCGGTAGGTCGGGTGGCTCGCCTCCGCCGGCGTCTGGGTCGACCCCTTGGTCATGGAGTCGCCGAGGGGCAGGATCCGGATCGTCGCGCCAGCCGTGCCCGCGACGAGCAGGAGAAGGAGGACGAACAGGGCGGCACGTCGCATGGTTCGATCCTGTACGGTGGAGTACCGGAGTTGATGAAAGTATGGTTCGGAAGGCCAAGCTACATTTCGTTGCGGCCCGGAGTGTACATAATGCGCTCCGAAACCGCGGTCCGGGCCGTCCTCTTCGACCTCGACAACACGCTCGTCCGGTTCGTCGACGCCCAGCGGGCGGCCTGCGGAGCCGTTGTCGACCTGGTCGGCGCGGGGACGACCGACAGCCTCTTCGCCTGCTTCCTCCGCCCCATCCACGGGTTCGAGAGCCCGGCACACATCGAAGACTACCTCGCCTCTATCGGGTGTACGGCCGACATCGACGCGGCCGCCGCCCTGTACGAGATGGCGAAGCTCGCGGCGCTCGAGCCGTACGGCGGAGTTGTCGACGTGCTCGGCAAGCTCCGCGACGCCGGCCTCCCGCTCGGCGTCGTGAGCGACGCGGACGCAGTGCATGCGGCCGCGCGACTCGAGCAGTGCGGACTTTCGCGCTACTTCGAAGTCGTGGTGACACCGGACGTCACGGGCGAGCGGAAGCCCGCGGCCACGAACTTCCTGCACGCGCTCGAACGTCTCGGTGTCGCGCCGTCCGGCGCGGCGATGGTCGGGGACTCGCTCCGCCGGGATATCGAGCCCGCGAACAGGCTCGGCCTCCTCTCGGTCCACGCCGCGTACGGCGACTGGAACCCGGGCTACGTCTGCACCCCCGACCACCGGCTCGACACGATAGTCGCGCTCCCGCCCATCCTGCTCGAGTAGCCGAAACCTTTTTCCTCCGCAGGGCCGTTTCCGGTGCTGATGCCACCCCCGGAGGGCGTAATACGCGAACAGAAGATCGCCTACTTCTCGATGGAGTGCGGGATCCTCTCCCAGATCCCGACCTACGCGGGCGGTCTGGGGATCCTCGCCGGCGATATCATCCGTTCGAGCGCCGACCTCCGGATCCCGCTCGTCGGGGTCACGCTCGCGAGCCGCCACGGGTACTTCCGCCAGGAGATCGACAACGATGGAGGGCAGCACGAGCTCCCATCCGAGTGGGACCCGGGGAAGCTGATGGAGGAGGCGGGTCCGCGAATCACGGTACACATCGGCGGTCGGGACGTCCAGGTCCGCGCCTGGCGATACGTCCAGCAGAGCGTCACCGGCGGCCGGGTGCCGCTCTACTTCCTCGACACCGACCTCCCGGGAAACGCGTCCGTCGACCGCGAAATCACGGACCAGCTCTACGGAAACGACCGCCGGATCCGCTTCGCCCAGGAGTGCGTGCTCGGATGCGGCGGCGTTCGGATGCTCGACGCCCTCGGCTACGGGATCCGGAAGTACCATATGAACGAAGGGCACTCCG
>DUGU01000340.1:10495-10742 GCA_013331215.1 Methanoregulaceae archaeon | reverse complement strand
TGAAAGCATCTAAGCTTGAAACCCGACCTAAAACGAGACTCCGTTGAGAGCACGGATAGAAGATCCGTTTGATAGACTTGGGATGTAAGCACGAAGGCAACGACGTGTTAAGTCCGCAAGCACTAACGCTCAAATTCCAGTGCTTATCGCTGTTGAACCCAGACGAAATTCAGAGTGCTAACCTTTATACCGATATACGTTAATGTATGTCGATAACACGGCCATGCCAAGGTGGCGGAGCGGCTAC
>DUGU01000340.1:0-10403 GCA_013331215.1 Methanoregulaceae archaeon | reverse complement strand
TGAGGTACGCGAGTCCTCGGGAACTATGGTGCGCTGCTATTATCCTTCTTCATTACAGAGCGTTCGTTTCTAGAACCGTCGTATCCGATACCGGGAGGTATCATCGAAAAATCAATCCGGTCATCGAATCAGCATGACTGGGGTGCAACTCCCTAACCGGAACTCTATGCGGCCCTCCGGCCGTAAGCAATTCTCTCAATCTTCATACCATTGCACAATCCAACGGTTCCCAGTGCTGTACGTATCTCTTCACGCTGACCGTGACATCGACAATCGGATCCTTCGCTACGACTCGTCACTCCCCACAAGGAGATAGGATGGCTGGCGAGACGATCGGATACTTTGGTGATTCGCTCCCGGTCGGCGTTGTTCCTGAGGCGGACGCTACACGTCTCTGAAAACCCCTGACCGAACGATCTCATCGCAACAGGCGATTGCCAGGCGGATCGACGATGCTATGTTCGATGGAGAGCAGTTCTTTCGCAGGGATCCTTCTCAAACGAAGGAACACCGACTGAACTCGCCAGAGGTTTCCTGGCTCCCGCACCTGGCCGTTACCTATCGAAGGCTACAGCCGCTGGATCTTTATAATGTTGCCCCAGAGGAAGGCGTCTCCGGAGCAGGAACCTGATCGCCGGACCGACGTTTATCGATATCAGAGCTTCGAGGTACAGCCCTGCGCCAGGCAACGCGGGCAGAATGATCGAGGCGTTACTCTGTCGTTGTTGCCGCGGCAGGCAGCCGGCTCGGCATGCAGCGACCGATCGTCAGGGCGACGCTGACCGAGAAGAGCGCGACCAGTCCGAAGGCGACCGCGTACCCGAAGAGCCCCGCCACGACGGCCGCGACGACGGGCAGTACGGCCATCCCTGCGTACGAGGCCGTATTGAAGACTCCCACCACGACACCCTGCGGCTCGCCCGTCCGGGCCAGGAACGCGAGCTGAGCGATCTGTACGGCGCCGGCTGCGGCACCTATCGCGGCGAAACCGAACGGGGAGAAGAAGGAGACCGCGACGGCGACCGCAATCACCACCGCGCTCGCCCGCATCGTTCGCACCGGGTCCGCCGAGATGTGCGACACGACCAGGATCGCGATGATTGTCGCGATGTTCTGAAGCGCGATCTGCACGCTCAGGAGTCCGGGATCCGCCGAAGAGAAACCGGGATACAATCCGGTTACGGCTCCGCCCGCGCCGAAGATCACGACCGTCGCGTAGAAGAGCCAGCGGTATCGGCGGAGCACCGGTGCCAGCCGCGCCACGGGGTCGATCGTTTCCGTCTCGGGAGCCGCGTCCCTCCCCCGAACCAGCGCGAACGATGCAGCGGCCAGGACGGTGAAGAAGATCACGCCCGCAGTCCGAAGACCCGAGACCTGGATTAACGCGCCGGCGCCGAGCAGTCCGACCAGCAGGCCGCCGTTCAGGGACGCCATGTACAGCCCCGAAAGCCGCCCGTGGTCCTGCCGGCTGTTGACGAACGCGAGCGACGCCGAGACGAAGAGTCCCGTCGCCACCCCCTCGGCCACGCGGGCGATTTCGACGATGGCCGGGGACGGCAGCAGGGCGATGACGAGCCCGGCCGCACAGGTGCCGGCGATGCCGATCCGCATCAGCCGGAGCCGTCCGTACCGCTCGGAGGCGAGGCCTGCCGGCAGCACGGTCAGCATGGCTCCGAAGAAGTAGCCCGAGAAGATGAGTCCCTGGAAGGTCGCGTCCTCCGCGAAGATGTCGAGCACCGGCACGACGGCGTTCGAGAGCGCCATGAGCACGAAGACTGCAACGCAGCACGCGAGCCTGACGCTCATGAAAAGGAGAGGGTCAGACCATCCGATAGGTCTCGAGGTTCATCGGCGCATGGGTCTCGATCCGGTAGCGCTTGTAGATCGACGAGGCGAGGTCGAGTGTCGCCTTCTCGTCCCCGTGGATCGTGAAGATCTTCTCGGGATGCGGAGAGACGTGGCCGACGTAGTTCATCAGCTGGCGTCGGTCGGAGTGGCCCGAGAAGCCGTCGACGGTGATCACCTCGAGGTTGATCACGATCGAGTCGCGTCGCCCGAGCGGGACCTCGCGCCATCCCTTCTGGATCCGCCGCCCGAGCGTCCCGTCCGCCTGGTACCCGACGAAGACGAGCGCGTTCCGCTCGTCCGCGGCCAGGTTGTTCAGGTAGTCGAAGACCGGTCCGCCGTTCAGCATCCCGCTCGTCGTGATGATGACACAGGGATCGCCGGCCATCACCTCGTTTCGCATCTCCTGCGAGTCCACCTGCTGGAAGCACTCCGCCAGGAACGGGTTGAGCCCCTCCTTGAAGATCTGGTTGCGCAGATCGCTGTTCAGGTACTCGGGGTAGGCCGTGTGGATCGCGGTCGCCTCCTTGATCATGCCGTCGAGGTAGACCTTGACCTTCGGGATCTTGCCAAAGCGCATCCCCTCCTCGATCGCGAGCATGACCTCCTGCGACCGGCCGACCGCGAAGGCCGGAATGATCACCTTGCCGCCGCGACCGACCACGCTCTGGATCGTCGCGTAGAGTTTCGCCTCGGCGTCGTGGCGGGCGGGCTGGAAGTCGTTCGATCCCCCGTACGTCGACTCCATCACGAGCGCCTCGAGCCTCGGGAACTGTGCGACGGCCGGGTTGAAGAGCCGGCTCTTGCCGTAGTTGAAATCGCCCGTGAACGCGATATTGTAGAGCCCGTCGCCGAGGTGGAAGTGCGCGATGGCCGACCCGAGGATGTGGCCCGCGTTGTGGAACGTCAGCTTGATGTCCGGCGCGATGTCCGTGACGGAGCCGTAGTTCAGCACGATCGAGTGCTTGAGATAATCCCTGACATCGTTCGAGCTGTAGGGGATCTTCCGGTCCTCTTTTCGGATCACGTCGAGATAGTCGAGCTGGAGCAGGGAGGCGAGGTCCCGCGTGGCGGGCGTGCTGTAGACCGGTCCCTCGTATCCGTACTTGAAGAGGAGCGGCACGAGGGCGCAGTGATCGAGGTGCGCGTGGGTCAGCACCACCGCGTCGAGCTGGGAGAGCGGCTGGATCTCGGGCACGTAGAGGTACGGGGTTCCGTTCGTGTTGTCCGGCTTCTCGCCGCAGTCGATCAGGACCTTCGATTCGGGCGTCGAGAGCAGGAACGCAGCCCGCCCGACCTCGCGGCAGCACCCGAGGGTCGTGATCCGNNCGGAGGAAGTCCTTGCGCTCGTCGTTGACCGAGCGCAGGTACTGCCGGACCTGCTTGATCGTCTGGCTCTCGATCGGCGGCGTGCGCACGACCTTCGGCGTCCAGCCGATCTGCTTCGTGATCTCGCGGAGCGTCGTCCCGTTCTTGCCGATCACGACGCCGGGCTTCTCGGCCTCGATCAGAACCTCGCCCGTGTCCGGGTCGAAGAAGAGGTCGGTGATTCCGGCATTTTCCGGGACTACGCTCCGGATCTCGGTCGCGGCGCGTTCGGGGTCCTCGAGCACGGTCGGCCGGACGACGATCCGTTTTCGGAGGTCCCGTGCAAGCGTCTTGATCAGGTCCGGCTCGTCTGCGAACCGCTTCGGGTCGTCGGTGTAGATGACGAGTTCCGGCCCCTCGAATTCGACCTCCGAAACCGAGATGCCGTGAGGCACTTTGCCATTGATCTTGTCTTTGAGATCTTTGAGCCGTTCTTCAATTCCCATGTATTCGTCCTAAAAAAAGAGTCGTCAGGCCGCCGTGGCGGCGGCGATGATCTGATCGGCGCGTTCCTCGGAGAGTTCCTCGTAGCGGTCGGCCGTGATCACGACCACGTGCACACCCTCGCCCGAGCCGGAGTCCCGGCGCATGGCAGCTCGGAGTGAACGCACGGCGAGTTCGATCGCCTCCTCCTCGCTCATGTCCCTTTTGAACCGGTCCTCGAGCACGCCGTAGGCCATCGGTGAGCCCGAACCGGTGGCGACGATGTCGTCCTCGCGGGTTGCCCCGCCGAGGGCGTCGACCGAGTAGACCGACGGACCCGTGCGGTCCACGCCCCCGACGAGGAGCTGGACGTAGTACGGATAGTACCGGTTCTGATTCAGGTAGTTCGAGAGGAGGGTCGATGCCGCGCCGACCGTAATCGGCTTGGCCCGTCGCATCTGGAAGAGCCGGCACTCGACGGTCATGATCCGGGCCAGCTGCTGCGCATCCCCGACGCCGCCGGCCGTCGTCATCCCGATCCGGTCTGCGATCTGGTAAACCTTCTTCGCACGCTTCGAGGCGATCATGTAGCCCATGGTCGCACGCTTCTCAGTTGCCAAGACCACGCCGTCCTTGAAGACGATGCCGAGCGTCGTGGTCCCCTTCATTATCTCCGGCTCTGCCATCAGAGTACCTCGAAAAGTCTGTGAATAGGGAGAATCACTATAAAAGTGCTGTCCAGGATATACAACATCGCCATCCGACTTATAGGTTGTTATGGGGACATGGGTGCGCAGAGAACCCGGATCAGGTCCCGATCGAAGAGCATGGCGACCAGGCGCTTGTCCCCGTTGATCACGGGGAGCTGGTCGACCCGCGCCCGCTTCATTTTGAGCGCGCACTCGCTGACCTCTGCATTCAGCGGCACGGCGATCACGTTCTTGACCATCGCGTGCTTGACCGGCTTCTTCGGAATCTGGACCTTCGAGATCGAGTACGAGAGCGTGTGGTTGTCGCGGATGCTCTCCCATGTCCACTCGTCGTCGTCGGTCCCGTTCGAGAAGTCCGAGACACCGACCGAGTCCTCGATCACCGAATTCCGGATCAGGTCGCGCTCGGAGATGATCCCGCGGAGCGTGTTGTCCGCGTCCAGGATCGGGATGGCGTCGAAGCCCGAAATCTCCATGACCCTGCCGACGACCGTGAGCGGCGTCTCCTCCCAGATGGCGAACGTCTGGCTCGTGTAGACGTCCCGGATCGGGACAGTGCATTTCATCTGCGCGATCGCGAGGATCAGGTCCGAGACCGAGAGCAGGCCGACGAGTCGCCGATCGTCGACCACGGGCAATCGGCGGATACCGTGCCGGATCATCAGCCGGGCCGCATCGGCGATCGTCGCATCGGGCCCGATCGTGACCGGGTCGGGCGTCATGAGGAGGCCGAGCTGGGTCTCGTCGGGCTTGCGGAGCAGGTCCTTCCTGGTGATGATACCCACGATCTGCCCGTCTTTGATCACGGGCACGCCGCTGATCCCGGTGCGCTTCAGGATCTTCAGGACATCGTCGCGGTTGCCGGGGATCTCGACCGAGACCACGTCCTGGGTCATATAATCGCGCACGAGTTGTGGGCTTATTTTCTCACCACCATCGTCGTCACGGGGCTGTTTGTCACCACGAAGGAACTGACCGAGCCCAGCAGGAGCCGTTCGATCCCACTCTTCCCAAGCGATCCGACCACGATAAGATCGGCGCCGACCTCCTCCGCGAGGTTCAGGAGCTCCTGGCCCGCGTGGCCCTGCCGGAGATGGGTCGTGAGCGGAACGCCGGCATCGGCCCCCGCCGCGATCGCACCGTCCAGGATCTCCTTACCCTCCTTGTCGAGGAGGCTGTACATGACCTCCCAGGTATTGTCGACGGGGAGCGAGGAGAAGAGGCCGATCTCGATTACGTAGGCAGCATGCACCTCGGCGTTCCACACCTTCGCCTCGTCGATCGCCGTCGTCAGAGCTTGCAGGCTCTGGCTGGAACCGTCGATCGCTACCAGTACCTTTCGGAACATACACACCCTCAGAAAATAGTCTTTATAGATTCGTCCTACTGGTTAAAAACATTTGTTTCGATGGCCGTCGTGTCGAGGCGCCGGACGAGGGATCCAACGAGATCGCGGCTGAACGAGAGNNAGGTTCGAGCCACGTCGGGCCTCCGGTGACAGCGGCGCCTTCGATCCCGGCGCGGAGCAGGGTTCCCGGCGCGATGCCGTAGACGAACGACGCGAACATGAGCTCCCCCGCCATATCGGGCGGGACGAACATCGCGTTGTCCGTGCCGAGCAGCACCCGGCAGCCGAGCTCGAGCATCCGCGTGATCGGCGGGTGCGTGCTGTCTCTGGCCACGCCGAGGCGCCAGTTCGAGCGCGGGCAGACAGCGATAGGAATCGCCTCGTCCGCACACCGCCGGAGCTGTGCGTCGGTCGCGTGCGTCATGTGCACCACGAGGCCCGGCTGGCAATCGAGGGCGTCGTCGATATCCCAGGCATCACGCTCCCCCGCGTGGAACGCGACGAGCCCGCCGGTCCGCCGGACGCGTTCGGCCACGTCGCGGTACTCTGGGACATCGCGGGTACTCGCGATGCCGGCGCCGTCGGCAGCCCCTTCCCCGCCGTCGCGCCCGAGGACCGCAACCCGGCATGGGAGGTTGGCCACGGCATCCCGCAGCAACCCGACTCCGCGGGCGCCCCCCTCGCGGAAATCGGCGAAGCCGCCCGTCCCGCCCCGGACCATCCGGCAGATGCTTTCCCGCATGCCCGCGACGCAGTCCGCATCCGGGGCCGCACCGAGGAGCCGGTGCTTGAGCCCATCGGGCGGCGCCACGAGCGACGCGAGGTTTCCCTCTGCCGGTGCGTCCATCGCGATGGTATCGCCGAGATGCGTGTGGGCGTTGAAGAACGAGGGGCAGATCCAGCGCTCGGGTGCATGTGTTCGCTCCTCGATCGCCACGATCCGGCCGCTCTCGACCACGACGTAGGCCGGCCGGCACTCGAGCGAGGGGCCTGTCAGGGCGAGGCCCGAGTAGACTCTCTGCGTCATCCCGTGATTATTTAAACGACCGGAACCAGATATAGGTTGATATGGCGAAGAAACGAGGCGGGCGGCTGATCTCGTCGGCCGGGCTCGTCAACTACTACGAGAGCGAGGACCGGCGCGCCGTCCACATCAACCCCTACTACGTGATCGCGGCAGCAGCCGTGATCGGCGCGCTCGTACTCGCGATGGACATATTTCTCTGANNGACAGGCGGTTGTGCGCCTGGCGACAGGCCGTACAGCCGACTATCGGCATCATCCATCCGTCTGCCCGATCATTATGCTCCCCGGACTCATCGACCTCTTCCTTCACCTCGATCAGAACCTGCCGCTCGTGATCGAACAATATGGGCTGGCCACGTACGCGATCCTCTTCGGGATCATTTTTCTCGAGACCGGGCTCGTCGTGACGCCGTTCCTCCCTGGCGACTCTCTCCTCTTCGTCGCTGGCGTCGTGGCGGCCGCGGGGCACCTGGATCCGTATCTTTTGATTGCCGTCTTCACCGCCGGCGCAATCCTCGGGGATACGGCCAATTACTGGATCGGGAACTATCTCGGCCTGCGCGTCTTCCAGCGCCGGTTTCCCGAGATCATCCGGCAGGAGTACATCGACCGCACCTACGGCTTCTTCGAGCGGTACGGCGGTCTCGCGATCTTCGTCGCTCGATTTGTTCCGCTGGTCCGGACCTTCGCGCCGTTCCTCGCGGGCGTCGGAACCATGTGCTACCGGCGGTTCCTGCTCTTCAACGTCCTCGGGGCAGTTGCATGGTCTGTCGTACTGGTCGTCGCGGGCTACTTCCTCGGCACGGTTCCGATTGTACACCAGAACCTGAACCTGCTGATCTACGGCGTGATGGCGCTCACCGTCGGATCGGTCCTGTTCATCCTCTTCCGGATCGCCCACGGGTACCTGCGTCGTCGTTCGGCCTGACCGCTCCGCGCCCTCCATCCGAGGCCTATCCAAATATATTAACGGTCCTGCGGAGCACCTTTACAGCGGAGGGAGGGATGACACCGCCCGCTCTATCGAAATATCGAACGTATATCATAATCGCGCTGGTCGCGCTCTTCGCCGTCCTCGCGTTCTGGATCCGGATGATCCCGGCCACGCAGATCGGGAATCAGGACATCCTCTCGTTCGTCGGCTCCGACGACCCGCTCTACAATCTCCGCCAGGTCGAGCTGATGCTCGCCAACTTCCCGACCTACGCCTGGTGGGAGCCGATGACCCTCTTCCCGTACGGCACCGACCTTTACTGGGGGCCGCTGACCACGTACATCGCCGCGACTCTCTGCCTCCTGACGGGGGCGGTGGCACGGCCGGAGATCATCTTCACGTCCCTCACAGTCCCGCCGCTGATGGGCGCAGTGATGGTGCCCGTGATGTTCCTGCTCGGTCGCCGGGTTTCGGACTGGAAGGGCGGGCTCATCGCGGCCGGCCTGATCGCGATCATCGCGGGTCAGTACTTCTTCCGTTCCTCCTTCGGGTACTTCGACCACCATATGACCGAGACCCTCACCTCGACCGTCTTCTGCCTGGTCTACATCGTGGTGATCCGGTACGCCCTCGATCACGAGGTCTCGCTGACCAGCATCGAGAGCCTGAAGCGGCCGGCTCTGCTTGCGGCCGCAGCCGGTGTCGCGTACTTCATCGGGCTCGTGGCGATGCCGACGATGATCCTCTTCGCGATGATCGTCTCGATCTACACGCTCGCCCAGTTCCTCTACAACGTCTACCGCGGGCGCTCGAACGACGCGCTCCTCGTGATCAACGGAGTTGCGTTCGCCGTCGCGCTCGTCCTCCTGCTCCTCTTCGGCCTGAAGAATACCGGCATCGACCTTTCGGCCTACACGGTCGGCCACGTGATCGCGTATCTCGGCATCATCGCCGGGACGGCGGTTCTCTGGGGGCTCGATCGGTACCTGCGGGGCCGCCCGTGGTATTACTTCCCGGCCGGTCTCGCCGGCCTAGGAATCGTGATCGGCGCGATCCTCTTCATCGCACTTCCCGATGTCTACAACATCCTGATCGGCAGCTTCGGCGCGTTCTTCGGCCAGTACGACGTGACGAACACGGTCCAGGAGGCGATGGGCTGGTCGATAGCGTCAGCCTGGTCCACATTCCAGTTCGGACTCGTGCTGATGCTCGCGGGCTTCGCCGTACTCGCGTTCCGGCTCTGGCGCGAGCACCGGGCCGACCATCTCTTCGTCTTTGTCTGGTCCGCTATCATCCTCCTCTCCACGGTCCAGCACGTCCGGTACGAGTACTACCTCGCCGTCAACATCGCCCTGCTCGCCGGGATCGTCATCTCCTTCGCGTTCGAGCTCGGCGGAAGGGATCTCGCGGGCCTGCTCGGTCTCGGCCAGAAGCGGACCAGGCCAGCGCCCGCTCCGGCCCCCGAGCCCGAGCGGAAGACCGGAAAGAAGGGCGGCAAGAAGGCGGTGTCCGCAAAGCCGCCGACCGGCAAGCAGCGCGCCCTCGCGCCCCGCCGCTCGTACAGTATGGCGGGGGCCGCCGCGGTCCTCGCTCTGGTGCTGATTACGATCCCCTTCGTCTACCTCTCGATCGTGCCGCTCGACCTCGACGGGAACGGTGAGGCCGACTTCTCGACCTCGCTCGGAACAGCAAGCCTGCAGGTCAACAAAATGAACCCGAACTGGAAGGAGTCGCTGGAGTGGATGAAGAACGACACGCCGGCCACCGGGATGGACATGAAGAAGGTCTACGACAAGCAGGGCTTCACCTATCCGTCCCAGGCCTACGGCGTAATGTCCTGGTGGGATTACGGACATATGATCACCTATATCGCCGAGCGGATCCCGAACGCGAACCCGTTCCAGCAGGGCGTTGCCGGACCGGACGGCGCGGCCGCGTACTTCATCTCCACGAACGAGACCGAGTCCGACCGGATCCTGGACGTGAAGGAGACGCGGTACGTGGTCACGGACATCGAGATGGCCGTCACGAAGTTCTGGGCGATGGCGACCTGGTACAACACCACGGCAGGCCGGGCGCCGTACCAGCCGACCATGTACACGCGGAGCCAGCAGGACACGAACGTGCTCGACCCGGTCACGGTCTACCTTCCGCCCTACTACCAGACCACGATCGCCAAACTGCACATCTTCGACGGCTCGGAGACGGCACCCGGAACTGCATACTACATCGAGTACCAGGACCCGTCGAAGTCACAGACCGCGTATCCCCTGATCACCGGGGTCAAGTCGATGAATGCGACCGAAGCCGTACAGCAGGCCGCCGCGTACAATGCGAGGGCCGCCGCCGGGACGCACGCGACGGCGGCAGGCGTCTCGCCGGATCAGCCGACCGAGACCGTGCCCGCGCTGAGCAATTACCGGCTCGTCCACGAGTCGCCGACGGGCACCAGCGCGACCATCAAGTACGTCAAGGTCTTCGAATACGTCAAGGGTGCGCGCCTCCGCGGCGAGGGAACGATCGAGGTCCCCGTCGTCACAAATACGGGCCGGAACTTCACGTGGCGCGCCACGGCCGTGAACGGCGAGTTCGTGCTGCCCTACGCGACGGGTGGCAACGCCGGCGACGTCCACACGACGGGACCGTACCGCCTGCTCTCGACGGGAGGGACGGTCGAGGTCTCAGAGGCCGCCGTCGAGTCCGGCAGCACCCTCTGATCCCTCATTTTTCCTTCCTCTTCCCCCAACAA
>DUGU01000218.1 GCA_013331215.1 Methanoregulaceae archaeon | reverse complement strand
CGATATGGTCGAGGTGCCCGTGCGAACAGACGATGGCCCTGACCGTCCCCCTGACCGACTGCAGCACCGTGTCGTCCGGGATCGCCTGGATCGCGATCAGGTCGAGGGAGTGCATGTTCTCGACCTCCGCGTCCTCGTGGACCATCAGCTGGTCCAGGCGGAGGCCCATGTCGAAGACGACGATCTCTTTGCCGCAGCGGATGGCGGTCATGTTCCGCCCGACTTCGTCGTATCCGCCGATTGTGATAATTTCTATTTCCATGATAGATGTCCTGATTCTGAGGTTCTGCTGTTTCGAGCGAATTTTCGAACCCGCTGTCCCATCGCCGGGCTCCACATGGCCGTACGGCGCGTGCGCCCGTTCACGAGAACCCCCGGTCGAGGGTCCGCTGGCTCTCGGGGTTCAGCCCGGTCACGTAGACGGACTTCCCCTGCTGCCGGTACCGCTCCCGGACCTTCGCGATCGCGGCCACGGCCGACTGGTCCCAGACGTGCGATGAGCCGAGGTCGATCCGGACCTCCGGCGGGTCGTCGTCGTACGCGAACAGGTCGACGAACGCGGCCATCGTCCCGAAGAAGAGCTGGCCCGTGACCGTGTAGACCTTCACGCCGTCGTCCCGGACGGCGCTTGACGCCGAGATCCGGGACATCTGGTACCCGAAGACCAGCGCGGCCATGACCACGCCGGCGATCACGCCCTTCGCGAGGTCGTGCGTGGAGACCACGATCGCCACCGTCGCGAGCATGATCACCGCGTCGCTTCGCGGGATCTTCGGGAGATCCCGTATCGACTGCCAGTCGAACGTGCCGACGGCCACCATGATCATCACGCCGACCAGGGCGGCCATCGGGATCTGCACCAGGATGTCGCCGAAGACGATGATCAAAACGATCAGGAAGAGCCCGGCCACGAGCGACGAGAGCCGGCCCGACCCCCCGGACTTGACGTTGATCACGGACTGCCCGATCATGGCGCAGCCGGCCATCCCGCCGAAGAGCCCGGCCACGCAGTTCGCGAGCCCCTGGCCCCGCACCTCCCGGTCCCGGTCGCTCCGGGTGCCGGTCATTTCGTCCACGATCGAGGCCGTGAGCAGCGACTCGAGCAGCCCGACCACGACGAGCGTGGCCGAGTACGGCAGGATGATCAGCAGCGTCTCGAGCGAAAGCGGGACCGCGGGAAGGGCGAAGGCCGGCAGGGACCGCGTGATCGTTCCGAGGTCGCCCACGGTCTGGAGGTCGAGCCGCAGGCCGAGCGCGAGCGCGGTTACGGCAACGATCGCGACGAGCGACGAGGGCACGGCCTTCGTGAGCCGCGGGAGGAAGTGGACGATCGCGATCGTCAGGGCGACGAGCGCGTAGACGGTCCAGGGAACGCCGACCAGGAACGGGACCTGCGCCAGAAAGATCAGGATCGCGAGGGAGTTCACGAACCCGAGCACCACCGAGTACGGGACGAACGTGATGAACCGGCCGACCTTCAGCAGCCCGAGAACGACCTGGAGCGCGCCTGTCAGGACGGTGGCCGCGAGCAGGTATTCGAGCCCGTGCTCGGCCACGAGGACCACCATCACGAGCGCCATCGAGCCGGTGGCTGCCGAGATCATGCCCGGCCGGCCCCCGGTGATCGCGATCACGACCGCGATGCAGAACGAGGCGTACAGCCCGACCATCGGGTCGACCCCGGCGATCAGGGAGAAGGCGATGGCCTCGGGGATGAGGGCCAGGGCTACGGTCATCCCGGCGAGGACGTCGCCGCGGATGTTCGAAGCCCACTCCTGTCGTAGAGCGCTGGCACTCATGAAAAATTCCGAAAAGGCGCCGGGCTTGTCGAGAGCGCGAAGAAAGATGGTCTCGCGCTCCACGGCACCGGCAGAGTTCTGTATGGGTCTACCGGATGCTATTTAATTGTTGATATCCCCGTCCGGGTAGGAGCAGCCACCCCTTTATCGGCGCCCTGCGACAATACCTGAGCCTGGAGATCCCATGTTCCGCACCCTGCTGCTCGCCACCGACGGATCCGAGAACGCGCGGAGAGCCACGGCGACCGCGATCGAGATCGCGGCCGGCCTCGCCATCCCGTCGGTCGTGGTGGTCCACGTCGTCGGGAAGGCGCCATCGGAGGCGGAGCTGGTCCGGGCGGGCCTCGACGTCCACGCCCTCCTCGAGGAGGAGGCGCGGCGGGCCGCGGGGTCGACCCTCGACCTCCTCGACGCGGCGAAGGTCCCGTATTCGCTCCGGGCGGCCCTCGGTGATCCGGCTGGCGTGATCCTCGGGATCGCGGAGAAGGAGGCGGCGGACCTGCTCGTCCTCGGGAGCAGGGGGCTCGGCGCGCTCTCCGGGCTGGTCATGGGCAGCGTCAGCCAGAAGCTCGTCCACCTCGCGCCCTGTCCGGTCCTGATCGTCAAATAGACGGCCGTCCGCGTCATCAGATGCCGTCGATCCCTCGGCGACGGCTGATCCCGTTCGCATGGTCCTGACCTTCGCGGTCCAATACTTTTTTATTCTCTTACTCCAATTTACTCGCATAGAGCCTCTGCCGTTCGCATCGGAAAGGATGATGCGGTGGCCCGGCGCCGCTGTGCCGGGACCATCACGGTAGGTTGGCGACGGATCATCCGCGCATGCACGGAGGATCGGACTGCAGGCCGTCAGCGGCATGACGGAAATCCTTCCGACCCTCTCGCGGACTCCATGGACGCCGCACCGGACAGAACAGCCGCACAGTGGGACCCGCGGCTGAAAATCGGACAGCCTCACGGTCAGCGTACAGCATACCACGGGGCTGCGGTGCGACGTCCCGTCTACTGCGCGGATGTCCAGACGCGGCAAGATGAACACCGTCAGGTGGCTACAAGAACAGGTGCGTCGACGGTTGCGGGTTCTGTTCCGCGACCTTCTCGACGACGAGCTGGAGACACTGCTCCCACTCACCCTCCACTACCAGCGATACCTCGAGAGCGACCCCGGAGACCGGCAGTCGCTGTATGACCACACCCTCGACCCCGCGGCGCACCTGCCGCTCTTCGGCTCGTTGAAGGGGCGGCTCGCCGGGGCGGGGGTCCCCGTCGAGGATATGCGGGTCGACCCCGCGGACTTCGAGGTTTGGCGCCGATCGGTACCCGGCCTCGACCGGTTTTACCGGTCCTTCGGCGACATGCACATCGAGAAGTGCCTCGAGCACTACCTCGTCGATCGGCTTCTCGGCCTCTCCGCCGGCGACCGGTACATCGATGTCGCCTCGGCCGGCAGCCCGTGGGCAGACGAACTCCGGCGGCGTGGCGTCGAGGCTTACCGGCTCGACCTGATCTATCCCGACGGAGTTCGTGGCCGGGAGATCGGGGCGTCAGCCATGGCCACCGGCCTGCCGGAGTGGTTCGCGACCGCGCTCTCGACCCAGTGCGCCTTCGAACTCTTTCACGGCGACTCCGACCTCCGGTTTCTGCACGAGGCCGGCCGGGTCCTCGCCCCGGGCGGCCGCCTGGCCGTGCTCCCGCTCTACCTCGACGACGCCTACTTTCTGCTCCAGAGCCCGTTCGCCCTGCCGCCGGCGGGGTCGGCCGAGCCCGACGCGGCGGTCGCCTGGCGGGACGACCGGTTCCGTGCGCCGTACTCGCGCCACTACTCGCCAGAGGCGTTCGCACGGGCGGTCTTCGAGAGGCTGCCCCCGGAGCTCGATGCGCGGGTGTATGCCGTCTCCAACCTCGAGAAGCTGATGGAGATATACCCGGGGCAGCGGATCTACTGCTTCTACGTCCTGCACGCGACGAAGCGCACCTGGCAACCGCTGGTGAGGGAGGAAACGCAATGAGATGGGCCGGCGCGCTGCTGATGGCACTCCTCCTGCTCGCCTGCCCGGCCGCGGCGGCCGCGACGGCGCAGGAGTACTTCGACCGGGGGCCCGTCTACGACTACCAGGGCCAGTACGATAAAGCCCTCGAGGCCTACGAACAGGGGCTCGCGCTCGAGCCCCACAACGCCCTGCTCTGGTGGGCGAAAGGGCGCGTCCTGATGATCCAGGAGCGGTACGCCGAGGCCGCGGCCGCGTACAACCGCTCGGCCCAGCTCGACCCGTCGCTGGAGCAGGCCCGCGACGGGGAGCGCGCCGCGCTCGCAGCGCTCGCGAACGCGACCGCCGGGTCGAACCCCACGGCGACGACACCCCCCACGGCCGCCGGCCTGCCGTGGTGGGTCGCCGCCTTGACCGTTGCCGGGGCCGTAGGCCTTGCAGCCTGGGGCAGGCGCCGGGAGGAGGATGGATGAGGATCCTCTCCAGAGACGACTATCTCAGGTTTCTCGAGGCCGATCGCCGGGCCCTCGGGCAGACGCGGAAACGGCCCCGGTTCTTCGGCGACGAGGTCTGGAAGTTCCAGCGCCTGCTCCGGGCCGTCGAGTACTACGAGAACTGCAAACGGGCCTGGTACCACCGGCCGGCGCTGATATACCTGTGCTCGAAGTTCCACCTGTACTCCGTGCTGCTGGGCTTCACCATCCCGCAGCACGTCTTCGGCCCGGGGCTCTCGATCGCGAACCGCGGCTCGATCGTCGTGAACAGCTGCACCCGGGTCGGCGCGAACTGCCGGATCCACGTGGGTGCCCACATCGGGGCCAGGGCGGGGACGGATACGGAGGCCCCGGTGATCGGGGACAACGTCTACATCGGGCCCGGGGCGGTCCTCTACGGGCCGATCACCATCGCCGACAGGATCGCGATCGGCGCGAACTCGCTGGTGAACCGGTCCTTCATGGAGCCCGACATTACGATCGCGGGCGTTCCGGCGCGGCAGGTCAGTTCGAGGGGGACGAGCAAGTTCAGGAATGATCCTGCGAGACCGCCGGAAGCCGCCCCCCCCGAGGGGGAGAGGTCCGGGCAATGACGGCTGTCGCGGTCCGGACAGTGGACGGTCCCTCGGGGCGGTTTCTTCAGGAATTTTTCTTCGCCCTGAGCGACGAGAATCGTCTCAGGATATTATACACGTTGCGAGAGCGGGGCGGCATGTGTGTCAACGACATCAGCGCAGCGATCGAGAGGGACCAGGGCCTGACCGCTTACCACGTCGGGTACCTGTGGAAGCGCGGTTTCCTCACCAGGAAGAAACGCGGGAGATTCTCGATCTATGCAATCCGGAACGATCGGATCACCGACCTCCTCGATCATGCCGATCAGGTCAGGGAGATGTTGGAGAGCAGCCGGCCTTCCCCGACTACGTGGCGTCGAGCCCGCAGACGTCGCACCGGCTGATCAACGCCCCCGGGTCATCGTTGACGGATCGATCACGGCCGGGCCATCGACGATACCGGGCTGTCGTCGCGCCGCTTCGATCAGAACGTTTTTCTTAGCTGCTTCCGATACCCTGACAAACAGAACACACATGCGTGTTAGTTCTCGCGTGGTCGATTCCTATTCTGGAGATCTGACAATTTCAGGAAAAATTCGCCGATTAATAACAAGGGTATAGTGTCATTTTAACCAC
>DUGU01000241.1:1851-4903 GCA_013331215.1 Methanoregulaceae archaeon | reverse complement strand
GCGGATCGGGATCTTCTGGTCTCGGCCGGCCTCCTTCACGACATCGGTTGGAGCGGGGGCCGGCGGGCACACCACCGTCGCTCCTGCGAGATGATCCGGAGTGATCGGAATCTGCCGTTCGAAGAACCGGATCGTACGATCGTCGCCCTCGTCGCCCGATACCACCGCCGGTCTCTTCCCGACCCGGATCGCCATCCCGTCTATGGCGCTCTTGACGAGGCGGACCGGGCCAGGACACGGTGGCTCGGCGGGATGCTTCGCCTCGCGGACTGGCTCGACCATGACCACGAGCAGCTGGTCGCGGATCTCCGGTGCGACATCGACACGGATGTGATCACGGTCCGTTGCCGGGTCCGGCGCCCCGTTGTCGAAATCGTGAGCGAGATGGTGACCAGGGCGGACCTTCTCGAAGAGGTCGGCGGACGTCGATACAGGATCGTTTGGGAGCGAGACTGATGGAGCGCGAACGGGTGGTCGCTTTCTTCGATATCGGTACGAACTCGGTCCGCCTTCTCTGCGTGCGGATTCATCCCGACGGATCGTACGCGGTCCTGAGCGAACAGAAGGAAGCGGTCCGCCTGGGGGAGGGGAGACTGACGGAGGAACGACTCTCCGGGACGGCGATGGAACGGGCGATCCAGGTACTCCGACGCTTCGTCGACCTCGCCCGCTCATTCGGCGCCGCCGAGCTCGTCGCCGTCGCGACGTCGGCCACCCGCGAGGCGTCGAACCAGGCCGAGTTCCTCGAACGCCTGAAGCTCGAGGCGGGACTCGATGTCCACGTGATCTCCGGGCTCGAAGAGGCACGTTTGATCTATCTCGGGGTCTCGAGCGGCCTCACGCTCGACGGAGAGTCGGCACTCTTCATCGACATCGGGGGGGGGAGTACGGAGATCGTCGTCGGAGACGCCTTTACGCACCAGTACCTGACGAGCACCAAGCTCGGGTCGGTCCGGCTCGGGGCACTCTTTCCACCCCGGAACCGATTCGGGACGTACTCTATGGCCGAGTACCAGGCCATGCTCGAATATTCTCATTCGGCCCTTATCCGGCCGCTCGAGGAGCTCCGCGGATACAGGATCGATCGGGTCATCGGCTCCTCGGGTACGATCCAGACCCTGGCAGAAGTCGCCGCACAGCTGACGAACGATACCGCACCGGGCCCGGCCACCACCCTCACCCGGAGAGATCTGCAGCGTGCGGCCCGGCACCTTCTCGCTCTTCCCCTCGCGGAGCGCCGGGCAGTGCCCGGGATCAACCCCGGCCGGGCCGACATCATCGTGCCGGGGGCCGCTATCCTCGAGACGATCGGCGAGCACCTTGGAATCAGGACCGTGACGATCACCCGCCGCGGGCTCAAGGAGGGGCTCCTGGTGGACTACCTTTCACGGCACGGATACCTGCCGCCGCACGGCGCCGTCTCCGTTCGCGAGCAATCGGTCTCACGTCTGGCCAGTGTGTGCGGATGCGCCGAGGTGCATTCCGGCCACGTCCGGCGGCTCGCCTGGCAGCTCTTCGATTCGGGCCGGGCGATCGGCCTTCATAACCTCGGGAGCGACGAACGCGAACTCCTCGGGTATGCAGCCCGCCTCCACGACATCGGGACCTTCCTCGCGTTCTCGAACCATCACCTCCATTCGCAGTACATCATCACGAATGCCGAGCTCACCGGGTTCGATCAGCGCGAGATCGCCCTCATCGGCCTCGTCGCGCGGCTGCACCGCAAGAAGCTGCCGGGGCCGGGCAGCCGCGAGCTCGGGGACCTCGCAGCCGGGGATCGGCGGCTGGTGCTCGTCCTGGCGGTCCTGCTCCGTCTGGCCGAGAGCCTCGACCGGACCCATATTGGGATCGTGAGCTCCGCGCGGTTCGAGGAGAGCGACGGCGCAGTCACGCTCCTCCTCTCGAGCGGCGCGGACCCGCACCTCGAGGTCTGGGGGGCCGAGAACCAGGCCCGGGCGTTCAGGAAGGTCTTCGGCCGGCCCCTGCGAATCGTAATCGAGAAGGGGTGACCGGCCTGTACTTCCCCCTTCATCACCTGACGACCCGGCGGATCGCCCTCTTCACCGTCATCGAGACCCTGGTGGGCGCCGCCTTCGTCGGCGCAATCATCGTGGCCCTCCCCTCCCTGACCGGAGTCGCCCTGTTCCTGCTGACCGTCATGGTCGGGATCTCGATCATGCTGCTCGTCAGCGGCGCGTAACCGGCCAGTCGGGCTCCCGGGGGGCCGTCACCCGCAGGGCCCCGGGAGCCACGGAGACCTCGACCGGGGTCGTCGGGCCGCGCTCTCCGTCGACGATTACGGGTCTCGGCGGATCGGTCGTGATCGTGGCCCGCGCGACCCGGAACCGCCGGAGTTCGGGGTCGCGGAGGTGGAGGCCGAGCATGAACCGGGTCCAGAACCGGAACCCCTGCCACCGGCTGAGCGAGGCGAGCGCGAACAGGTCAAGCAGCCCGTCGTCGAGACTGGCTTCGGGCGCGAGCGGCCGGGTGCCGTAGTGGGCACCGTTCACGGCCATGATGTGGCGGGTCGGAAACCGGGTCGAGGTCGTGTCGGTCGCAACCGTGCAGCAGAAGAGACGCTGGCGGAGAATGAACCTGGCCTCGTAGAAGACGTAGGCGAACGCGCCGAGCCAGCGCTTGACACCGCGGGGCGTCGCGGAGGCGATGGCGGGGGAGTATCCGATCGAGACGTTGTTCGCGAAGTATTCGCCGTTGACCAGCCCGAGGTCGACCATGATCTCCTTCCCGTCGACGATCGCATCGACCGCGCCCACGAGGTCCATGGGCACGCCGACCGAGCGGGCGAAGTTGTTCGCGGTCCCGAGCGGGAGGATGCCGAGCACGACATCGCGCCGGGCCACGGCAGGGAGCACGGCCCGGATCGTGCCGTCGCCGCCGCCGACGATCACGAGCGGCACGTCGTTGTAGACCGCCGACCGGACCCTCTCGGCCGCCTCGTCGGGCGTGCCGACCAGGTGCTCCCCCACGAGGCTGACGCCCCGGTCCTCGAGGAGCTGGCGCACGGCGGAGAAGAGGCGCTGCCCGCGGCGGG
>DUGU01000241.1:0-1839 GCA_013331215.1 Methanoregulaceae archaeon | reverse complement strand
AGGACGGCCCGCATCGGTTCATGCTCCGCGCCCGTCACGGCCATACCACCTCCAATGCCATGAGAACGGGATAAATATTTGCACCCTCCGGCCCCCCGATCACGAAACGTTCCGGATCCGTCTCGGCGGGCCTCGGACGGGGTGTCGCCGGACACGCGCGAGCACTATACCTCGAGCGCCCCCTGCGAGACCCGGGCGCCGGCGGCCGCGGGCAGCTCCCGGATCAGGCGGGGGCAGAGCGGCGCGAGGCTGTCTTTCATGAAGACCGCGGCACCCGCCTCCCGGGCCCGCTCAACGATCCGCGCGACCCGTTCCCGCGGCGGCAGGCGCAGGGGCTGGGTGCGGGCGCCGACCAGGACCGCGTCGACGCCCCTGAGGTCGGGATCGATCTCCTCCGTGAGCGGCTCGAACGAGACGAAGGTCGTCCTCGCGAGGGGGCGCAGGGCGTCGATCCGGCCGACGACGGAGGACCGGTCCACGGTCGTCCCGTACCAGGCGTTCGCCGGGAGGTCGAGTACCGCGTACCGCGCGGGGTTCTTGGTCAGGAACTGGAAGGTGTGGTGGGGGCACGACCTGACCGCCTCGAAGACCGCCCCGATCCACTCGCCGGGGACCCACGCGCCGAAGAGGTCGGCCATGGAGCAGACGAAGACCCGGGACGGCCGCTTCACCCGGCAGGGCTGTCCGAGCCGCTCCGGGTGGAACGCGGGCGCGAAACCTGACGGGAAGTTGGCCGGGAACCGGACGGTCAGCTTTCGGGCATAACAGTAGTCGCAGTCGTGGAGGCAGCCCGTGACCGGGTTCCAGGTGAAGTCCGTCCACTCGATCCGCGTCCTGTTCACGGCGCTCCCTCCTCCGCCATCGTGAACCGCCACACGCAGTACTCGTCGGGGGGATGGGGGTCGGGCGGGGCGTGGACGCACTCGACCCGGATCCGCGGGTCCACCTCGCGCGCGAACGACGTGAACTCCGCGCGGTGCATCTCGCGGCAGACGTACTCGCCGAGGCCCCTCCTCAATCGCGCCTCCTGCGACGGGCAGGACGGGACCGTGATCACGACCTCGTCCGGCCGCTCCTCGATCGTATACCCCACGATGATCGCCCACGGGAAGAGCCGCAGTGTCTCGACGAAACCGGCAAGGCCGGTTCCGGTGATCCCGAACCGGCGGCGGAGGTCGCGGGCGGCCATGCCGGCCACGCGCCCCCAGACGCGCTCGTTCATGGCTTCGGCCACCTCCTGCCCCGACGCCTCCGCGGTCTCGATGAACCAGAACGCGTCCACGACACGGTAGTGCCAGAGGAGAAAGTCGAGGTACTCGCGCAGTTCATCCGTCTCCATCACGTCCAGGCCGTTCCCCATCGCGTCGTCTCCGTGATCGGGGTTGGCGGCAGACTATTTATGAGGTCGGGCCAGGTGCGGGCCGCCCTCGAGAGACGAGAAAACCTCCGGACGGGAGACCGCTCACGGCAGCCTTCGGACCCTTCGACTCTGGCGGGATCCCGATCGGGAAAGAGCCGGGAACCGGATAACCTCGATCCCCGGCGGTCACGCCCGGCTCACTGTCGTCCCCCTGACTCCGTACCGGGGCCCTCGCCGACCCCCACGGCCACCTCGCCCCAGGCCTTCGCGAGCAGGCGGCGGTAGTGGTGGCGGTCGGCGTGATCGGCCTCCCAGGCGCAGTCCGCGAGCCCGGCGCGGGCGTCCCGGACCACGTACCGGAGCGTCATCCCCGGAGCGACGTCCACGCCGGCGCGCCGGTAGGCCTCGACCGCGCCCCGCTCCGGGCACCGCCGCGTATACTGCACGGTGCTGATCCGGCGCGCGATCACCAGGTCCTC
>DUGU01000327.1 GCA_013331215.1 Methanoregulaceae archaeon | reverse complement strand
CGCGACGGCGTCCGCGACGGACGTGCCTGCGCCTATGCCCCTGACTCTCGGGACTGCGCACCGCCCGGCGAGGACGTCGGCGCTTCCGTCCCCCGTTACGAGCCCCGCCGGAGCAGCCGCAGGACCAGGTACACCCCGCCGACGATGACCAGGAGGTAGAAGGCCCCGTTCGCGAGCGGCACGTAACTGTCGGCCACCCAGTACCGGATCCCGTCCTGCACGGCAAAGTAGAGCTGCATGGTTGCGAAGAGGACGAGGATCAGCACGATCCCCACCAGGCCGGTGACAACGAGCTCGAAGAGGGACTCCCGGTGTGACCTCTCCGGGCGCGGGGCCGGCGGGAGGCCCGCGGGCGGCGCCCCGCCGGGGAGAGCGTCAGTCATGGCGCCGCCTCCTCGCGAGGACGACGAGGGCGAGCCCCAGGAGCACCGCCGGCCCGCCGAAGCCCGGGGTCCGGGTCGGTACCGGGACCGGCGCGATCGCCCCGGTCTCCCGGGCCGTGACGAACTCGCCCGTATCGATCCGCCGGACCGTGAACTCGGTACCCCCGGTCACGGTCGTGTTCGGGGCGAGGTTCACCGACCGCGAACCCCGCTCGACAATCACGTTGCCGCTCCAGAGGACGGCCTCGACCTCGTAGTTATGCTAGTCCGGGACCAAGAGGGTGACGTTCCGGGTCACGGTCGCCCCCGGGCGAACGGCGCCCACCGTCGTCCACTGCCGGTCGGCGAGGAGCCGGGCGTCGGCCTCCCGCGCCTTGATCTCAACGACGAGGTCCGGGTTCGGCCCGTCTCCCTGGTTCGTCAGCTGGACCTCCGCCTCGATCCGGACCCGGCCGTTCTCGACCCCCCGGACCAGGAAGTCCATGTCGGCGAGCGCGATCGGGGTTCGGGCGTCGTCCGGCGGGAGCCGCTCGAGCGAGCGGACCGTCACCTCGCCGCCGCCGGTCTGCACGCCCCCGTCGGCCAGGCTCGAGCGGACCCGGTACGAGCCCCGGCGGGGCAGAGTCAGTTCGTAGGGCACCACGATCGTGCTCCCCGGGCCGAGCCGGTCGAACTCCCGCGTCCCCTCGTGGACCCGGAGGCCGGTCTCGTCGTCCAGGACCTCGATTCGGAGGAGGCCGGCCCCGACCCCGGGCCCGGACCAGTGCTGGACTGTCGTGCTCACGTTCAGCACCACCGCCCCGGCCGTCACGTTCACGGGTTCGACCGTGATCCCCGTGACGCCGGCAGTCCCTTCGCGGAGGCACCCCGCCGCAGTGACCGCGAGGACGGCGACAGTCAGGAGGAGAAGACGGCGACAGTCAGGAGGAGAAGCCAGCGCGGCCCCGTCATCGTGGTGGTTGTCTTTCCGGCACCCGTTATATCTTTCCATTTTACCCGGGCGGCGGGCCTGGTGGCGAACGCCACCGCGCCCGGAATCCTCGCCGGGCCCTGCGCCCCGGCGTCGCAGGCGCTGGGGGGGACGCCGCGGGGCCCGGGCATCGTCGCGGCGGAAGGTCCATGTCCGGCGGCGAAGCACGCGGACATGGCCGGTTGGCGTGCGGAGGGCTTGTCGACGCACGGGCCGAGGTGTGACCGCGCGGCGAGCCCGGTGTGCGGGCAGGGACGAGACTCCCCGACCGGGCCCGCGTGCCGGGATCTCTGCGGATAGAAATATATAACGGTCACCGAGTTCCTACTGGTGACGGAAGACATATGGAATCGTTACAGGAAGACGAACAGATCATCGTGCAGGACACTGGGAAGTCGGACTTCTTCGGGAAGGGTACGCTGTACCTCACGACCCGCCGGCTGGTCTTCGAGGTCGGCGAGGGGGGGCTCCTCTCCCGATCCACGGAAACGAGGATCGATCAGCCGGTCGAGTCCATAAGCTCGTTCAGCGCCGCCGGCCGCAGAATCCTGGTCGTCCACTTCGAGGGAAACATGGAACCCTCGACTCTCCATATCGATAACCCTGAGAAGTGGGAGACCGCTATCAGGTCCGTAATGGTGATGAGCGGCGGGACGTAGCGCCCGTCGATCCCGGGCCGGGGTTCGAGGTCCGCCCGCCCGGATTCCACCTCCTGTCGACATGTCGCGCGGCAGGCCCGATCCCTTTATTCTCATAGCGGCGGACGCTGATCCGTGCGGTGCCGAAGTCGGCCCGCGGAACGGTCATTATGATCCGATACACCTCGATCGTCCTCTTCAGCGACGATGTGCCCCGGTTGCGCGATTTCTACCTCGACCTCTTCGACCTCGAGGTCGTCCTCGACCTCGGCGGGCTCGTGACCTTCGACGGCGGCATCTCGATCTGGGAGATGGACGATGTCCGGGCGATGGTTTACGGCGGGCTCGAGCCGTCGGCGGTCGAGCGGCCGCGCTGCGAGCTCTACTTCGAGACCGACGGGATCGAGGCTTTCGCGGCGAAGCTCGCCGGACGCGTCCGCCTCGCCCATCAGATCGAGACGGCTCCCTGGGCCCAGCGGACGATCCGGTTCTATGACCCGGACGGTAATCTGATCGAGGTCGGCGAGGCGATGGACGCGGTCGTCAGGAGGCTGGCGGCCGACGGTCTCTCGCCGGAGGAGGTATCTGCCCGGACCCTGATGCCGCCCGCGTTCGTGACGGCCGCCCTCGAGGGCACTTCTGGAGAACAACCATGAACGAGACCAGCGAGACCTGCCAGAGCTGCGGCATGCCGCTCTCCGTTCCGGACGCCCGGGGGACCGAGGGCGACGGGACGCCGAGCGGACTCTACTGCCGGTACTGCTATCGGAACGGCGCCTTCACCGAGCCGGAAGCCACGATCGAGACGATGGCCGCCCGCGGCGGCGAGATGATGTCACGGATGTTCGAGATTCCGCCCGAGCGGGCCGAGGGCTTCGTGCTCCAGCAGCTCCGACCGCTCCTCCGCTGGAGCGGCCGGCTGGTCCCCTCCTGCGGGAGCTGCGGCATGCCGCTCCAGGATCCGAGCGATGCGGGGACGGAGGCGGACGGCTCCAGGAGCGACCGGTACTGCACCCACTGCTATCGGAACGGGGCGTTCGTCGAGCCCGACCTCACCCGGGAGGCGATGATCGCGGAGTACGGGCCCCTGCTCGCGGCCGAGCTCGGGATGCCCCGCGAGAAGGCGACGGAGATGGTGACCGCCTTCACCGCGACCCTGCCGCGCTGGCGGTGACCCGCCGACGATCGGAACTATCATATAGATCCGAGCCCCCTATGCCGGCCGATCCCGGGAGGGGACTTGGAAATGCCATTGGTGGACTGCATCAGAGAGGACGTCGTGACCGCGTCGCCGGACGAGCGCGTGGCCGTGATCGCGAGGATGATGGACGAGCGGAACGTGGGGAGCGTGGTGATCGAGCGCGACGGCTGCCCGGTCGGGATCGTGACCGACCGCGACCTGGCCGTGCGCGTCTGCGCCCGGAACGTCGACCCCGAGAGCACGAGCGTGCGGGACGTAATGACCTGCGACCCCTTCGTCGTGGACCGGAACGACACGCTCTGGAACGTGATGGAGACCGCGCGGGAGCAGGGGGTGCGGCGGTTCCCGGTCGTGGACGACGACAGCCGGCTCGTCGGCATCGTGACCATGGACGATGTCGTCCGGATCCTCGCGAGCGAGATGAACTGCGTCACGGAGATCATACGGGAGTCGTCGCCGACGGTCCGGTGAGGGATGCCCCGCGAGGAGGCATCCTCTCTTTTTGCGCGACTTCGGGCTGCGCTCCCGCCTCTGGGTCGGTTCGCCGCGACGATCGCGGACCCGGCCCCCCTCTGCACGACGGCACAGGTCATTCAGCGGTAGCGGTCGGCGGCGATCACCGGTTGGGGTTTGGTCGGGCCCGACGAATTCCTCGCTTCACGGGAATGAACCGCCCCCCCGGAAACGGCCGACGGGAGAGGCAACCGGCGCTCGAACCGGAGCGTACCGGGCTCCTGACGACAGGCCGAACCCGAAACCTTATGTCGACGAAAGGGATGTAAGCAGAGTGGTGAGTAAGAGATGGCAGATACGGACACCGGCATGATCGTCGACCACCCGCTCGCGGTCCGGGTGCAGCGCGAACGCGACGATCTCGCGGATCTCGTCGCCGACCTCGAGCGGGTCAGGTACATCACGGACTCGTTCCTGCTGATGAAACACGGCGACGAGACGTACGTTCCCGACTTCGAGAACCCGGAGTTCCGGGAGATGAAGGTCGACATCGTTCGGATCACCGACAAGATCCAGGCGAGGATCGAGACGCTGGGCCAGCTCAACAGGGAGATCAAGGAGACATTTCGGATCTGACCGGACGTCGACCGTCACTGCCGGGACCGTCAGCCCTTCCCCGGGAGCGAGCGCACGGCCCGGGCCGCGAGCACGACCACGCCCCACGAGAGGACGAGGGTCGCGAGTGCCGTCGCCGGCAGGTAGCCCGCCGAGGTCGGGCCGAGACCGATCCTCGCGAGCGCGCCGATCACGAGGTCGATGATACCGCCCTGGACCAGGTAGATCCCGTAGCTCGCCCCGCCGAGCGCGACCAGGCCCCGTGAGAGCCGCGGGCGGGAACGGAGGAAGGGGTGCCGGGCCGCGGCGAGCGCGAGACCGAAGGCGAGCAGGTACGCGTACGGCTCCGCGAGAAACGAGAGGCCGGCGAGCACGAGCCGGACCGGAGACGGGTCGAGCGAGGCCGCGAACCGGGAGGCCCCGAGCAGGAGCGCGACGAGGACGGCCGTCGCGGCCCGCCCCGGCGTGAGCCCCGCCATGAGTCGCCCTGCCGCGTCCGGGTGGGCCGTGACGGCCATCCCCGCGACAAAGAAGAGCAGGTACCCGGCCGGGGCTAGGCCCTGGAGGAGGACGGCCGAGAGCACCCAGTCGGGCTGGGCGAGAAAGATGAGGACCTTGAGAAGGAAGTAGGCCGTGGCGAGGAGGGCCAGCGGAACGCCCAGGAGGGCCAGCGTGCGGGGCCGGGCGGAGCGGACCCGTGGCGCGAGCACGGGGTAGAGGAGGGCGAGCTCGACCACGAGCACAACGAACCAGAGGTGGAAGTAGGCCGTGCCCGTGAGGAGGCGAACGACGATCTCGAGCACGGTCGGCGGTCCCTCCATGAGGGCCCGGACAAGGAGGTAGACGGCCGAGACCGCGAGATACGGGGGCAGCAGCCGGGCGAGCCGCCGCGGGACGAACGGGCGCCAGCCGACCGGCGGCGGGTGGACGTGCATCAGGACCGCGCCCGAGACGAAGACGAAGAGCGGCACGGCGAAGTGCGCGGCCACGTCGACCGCGACGTACGGCCAGAGGAGGGGGCCGGCCGACCCGGTGATGACCGGCGTGTCCACGGCGTGGATCACGATCACGGCCACGATCGCGGCCGCCCGGAGATAGGCGAACTCGACGAGAAAGGCCGGGCGCCGCACAGAGAACGATCGACCCGCAACGGGTTAAGCGCTCGGGTTCGGGCCGGGTCGGCTCCTCACGGCTTCGGCGCGATCACCGCCGGCGTGACGAGGCACGCGAGCCCGCCGCTTGCTGCAGGCGCAAACCGGCGCATCTGCGAGGCGATGATCGATGAGTACACCCTCCCCTGCTCGCGACCGAGCTCGGGATGTCCTTCGAGAAAGCGCGGGAGATGGTGACGGCCTACCCCGCGACCCTGCCGCGGTGGCGGTGAGGAAGGGTCCGTAATATATTTGTTACTTTAACCCGAGTCTCATAATTGATGGCAATTCCGGATTATCAATCGCTCATGCTCCCTCTCTTAGAAAAAGGGTATAGTGTCATTTTAACCA
>DUGU01000228.1 GCA_013331215.1 Methanoregulaceae archaeon | reverse complement strand
ACCAGGAGCAGAAGACCGAACGGGCGCTGGACGCGCTCCGAAACCTCTCCAGCCCGCGAGCGCTGGTGATCCGGGACGGCGAACAGCGGCGGATCCCGGGCCGCGACGTGGTCCGGGGCGACATGCTCATCCTCGCCGAGGGCGACCGCGTCCCGGCCGACGGCGTCCTCATCGCCGCCACCAGCGTCTCCGTCGACGAGTCGCTCCTGACCGGAGAGTCGGTCCCGGTCCGAAAGATCCCCTGGACAGGGAGCGTGGCCTCGGACCGTCCCGGCGGCGACGACCAGCCGTTCGTCTACTCCGGGACGCTGGTCGTCCAGGGACAGGGCCTCGCGGAGGTCCGGTCGACCGGCTCGCGGACCGAGATGGGGAAGATCGGTACTGTCCTGCAGACCGTGACGCGCGGAGAGACCCGGCTCACGAAAGAGGTATCGCGCATCGTCCGGACCGTCGCGTTCGCCGGCCTCTCCCTCTGCGCGATCATCGTAGTCGTCTACGGCCTGAGCCGCGGAGACTGGATCGAGGGACTTCTCGCGGGGATCACCCTTGCCATGGCGATCCTGCCGGAGGAGTTTCCCGTCGTACTGACCGTCTTCCTTGCCCTCGGTGCGTGGCGGCTCTCCCTGAAGAACGTGCTCACCCGCCAGGTGCACGCGATCGAGACCCTCGGTTCGGCCACCGTGCTCTGCGTGGACAAGACCGGAACCCTCACGGAGAACCGGATGACCGTCCACACCTTCTTCGCGCAGGGTCGGATGTGCGAGTACGACGCCGGGGCGAACTCCGTCCCGGAGATCTGCCACGAGATCTCGGAGTTCGCGATTCTCGCCAGCAAAAAGGACCCGTTCGACCCCATGGAGAAGGCCCTGCTCCACCTCCGGGACGGGGACTTCGGCACGACCGAGCACATCCACGCCGGATGGGAGCTCGTCACGGAGTACCCGCTCTCCACCGAGCTCCTCGCGATGTCGAACGTCTGGCGGTCCCCCGACGGCGGCGACTACATCATCGCCGCAAAGGGGGCTCCCGAGGCGATCTTCGACCTGTGCCATCTCAGCGAGGTGGCGCGGGCGGGCCTGGCCGCGCCGGTCGATGTGATGGCGGCACAGGGGCTCCGCGTCCTGGGAATGGCGAAAGCGTCCTTCTCCGAGCCGGACCTGCCAGGAGTCCAGCACGACTTCGCCTTCACCTTCCTCGGGTTCGTCGGGTTCGCCGACCCGGTCCGGCCGCAGGTCGCGGAGGCCGTGAAGGAGTGCGATTCCGCGGGGATCCGGGTGATCATGATCACCGGGGACTACCCCCTCACCGCCCGGAACATCGGCCGGCAGGTCGGCCTGTCCCACCCGGAGCGGGGCATCACCGGCGGCGAACTCGACACGATGAGCGACGAGGAGCTCCGGCAGCGCATCGGTTCGGTCGCGATCTTCGCCCGGGCGGTCCCGGAACAGAAGCTGCGCATCGTCGATGCCCTCAAGGCCGGCGGCGAGGTCGTCGCCATGACCGGCGACGGGGTCAACGATGCCCCNNGGGGTGAACGACGCGCCGGCCCTGAAGTCCGCGGACATCGGCATCGCCATGGGCGGGAGGGGGACGGACGTCGCCCGGGAGTCGTCGTCGCTCGTGCTGCTGGACGACAACTTCACGTCCATCGTCTCCGCGGTGCGGCTGGGACGGAGGATCTTCGACAACCTCAAGAAAGCGATGGCGTACATCTTCTCCGTCCACGTTCCCATCGCCGGCATGTCGCTCATCCCCGTCCTCTTCTCCATGCCGCTGGTCCTGCTGCCGGTCCATATCGTCTTTCTCGAACTGATCATCGACCCCGCCTGTTCGATCGTGTTCGAGTCGGAGAAGGAGGAACGGAACGTGATGAACCGGCCGCCCCGGCGAAAGGATGAGGGCCTCTTCACCCGGCGCATACTCGCGCTCAGCCTTCTCCAGGGGCTCGTCGTGCTGGCCGTGGTGCTGTTCGTGTACGTGTACGCCCTCGACAGGGGCGTCGACGAGGCAGGAGCGAGGACCCTGACGTTCACCACGATCGTGATCGCGAACCTCTCCCTGATCCTGACGAACCGGTCCTGGTCCGAGAATATCATGACGACGCTGCGCACCCCCAACCGTGCGATGGTGCTGGTGTTTGCAGGGACGATCGGCTCCCTGCTCCTTGTCCTCCTCGTGCCGGCCCTGCGAGACCTCTTCCGGTTCGGCCCCGTGCCGCTGTTGGATCTCGTTCTCTGCGCCGTCGCAGGCGCGGCGAGCGTCGCCTGGTTCGAGGGCTACAAGTACCGGCGTCTCCGGAAGGCCGGTCCGGGTTGAGGATTCTCCATGGTATCGAGGCGGGAGCCTCCCGAGGAAACGGCTGAGCCCTGTGGCCGCTCGTCCGGCAACGCCGGTTTTTCCCGGATTGGGGGGGAAGATGCCGTGCTCCCCGGCCGCCGATCGACAGAGACGGCCGTGATGCGAGACTCTTTATCGGTGTCCCTCCGAACACTCTGCGATTGCGAATGAAGTGTCCTGTCTGCGACGTCGACCTGGCGATGGGGGAGCGGCTCTCGACCTCCATCGACTACTGCCCGAAGTGCCGGGGCATCTGGCTGGAGAAGGGAAAGCTGGACCAGCTCATCGACCGGGCTGCGGCCGCCGCCCCGCCCACGATGCAGCGGAACGCGGCGCCGCCTCGGTCCTATCCGTCGCCGTACACGAAGGTGCACGACGATCATGATCACGACGATCATGATAACTATAAAAAAAAGAAGAAGGGGCTGTTCGAGCAGATCTTCGACTGATCCGAACTTTTCTCGAGACATTCATGGGGGCGATCTTGCAGAACGAGGCGGGCTCCGCCGTCCCCGAGTCCGGCTCGACGCGGATCAGCACGGACGCGCGGGGGAACTCCGTCTTAAGGTCGGCCTCGCGGCGGTCGGTCGGGTCGTGGGAGAGTTCGACCGGGACGTCCCTGTCGACGACCAGGCTGAAGTCGATGAAGACCTCCGGGCCCGACCGCCGCGTCCGGAGGGTGTGGCACCTGACGTGCTCGGACTGGTATTCGCGGATGATCTGCCGGACCCGCCCGTCCTCCCCGTCGGTGAGACGGTGATCGACCAGGTCCGGGTATGACGTCGCGGTCGGGGCGTACGCCGCCCTGATGATGATCGGCGCGACACCGATGGCCACGATGGAGTCGAGGACGACGAGGCCGGTCAGCCGGATGAGAACGAGGCCGACGAGGACGCCGACCGAGGTATCGACAACGGTCCGGAGGTGCCACGCATCGCTCTCGAGGGCGATCGACCCGGTCTTCTCCGCCACGGCCGTCGGGCGGGCGGAGACGGCCCGGTCGACGACGGCCGAGATCGCCCGGGGATCGTAAACAGGCGCTGGACCGGATGGAGCCGGCCCGGTCCGCTGAAACGGAATTCTCTCCCCAGTCGTCCGGCCAGCTCCAAGAAAACCTTTACCTCGTGGTCCCCCTCAAAGTTGGATCGTGACCATTCTTTCAACTGAGATCGAGATCCATGCTCCGGCCGAACGGGTCTGGGCAATACTCAGCGATTTCGAGGCGTATCCGACCTGGAACCCGTTCATCCGACAGATCGGCGGGCCTCTGAAGGTCGGTGCGAGCCTCGATGCCGAGCTGCAGCCGCCCGGCTCCCGCGGCATGCACATCAGGCCCGTCGTCCAGACCGTCGAGCCGAACCGCGAACTCTCCTGGCTCGGGCGGCTCTTCGGGATTCCGCACATCTTCGACGGGCGCCACGCATTTTTCATCGAACCCCTGAGCGTCGACGGCGTTCGTTTCGTTCAGCAGGAGACCTTCAAAGGCTTACTCGTTCCCCTGGCCGGAGGGCTGCTCTCCGCCACCGAACGGGGCTTCGAGGCGATGAACCGGGCTCTCAGGGAACGGGCCGAGCACGAGGCGGTCCGCGAGGGTGGTCCCGAGACCGCCTCGGCGGGAGCGTAGACGCGGTCATGCAAATCGTCACCCCGAGCGCACTGCTCCGCGACTGGCGGCCGGAGGACGCCGCGTCGCTCGCGCGGCACGCCGACAGCCCCCGCATCGCAGCGACGATGCGGGACGGGTTCCCGTCGCCGTACACCCTCGAGGACGCACGCCGCTTCATCGCGACGGCGGCGGGCTCGGCGACGAACCTTTTCCTCGCGATCGAGGTGGACGGCGAGGCTGCCGGGGGCATCGGCGTCCACCCGTTCGAGGACGTATACCGCAGGACGGCCGAGATCGGGTACTTGCTCGCCGAGTCCTGCCGGGGCCGCGGGATCGCGACGGATGCGGTCTGCGCGCTCGCGCCGGTTGCGTTCGAGCGGTTCGGGATCGTGCGGCTCCAGGCCGGCGTCTTCTCGAGCAACCCGGCCTCGATGCGGGTCCTGGAGAGGTGCGGCTTCGCCCGCGAGGCCGTGCACAAAAATGCGATCTGGAAGCGCGGCCTGCTCCTCGACGAGGTCGTGTACGTGCGCTTCGGCCCGGGCGTCGGGCCCTGACGACTTCCGCGCAGAGAGAGCAACAGCGGGAGCCCGCGGCTATAACCTGAACCCCGGAACGGTATCGAAGAGCTTCCGGTACATCTCGGTGAAGAGCGCGATGTACTCCCCGGCGCGGTCGGTGGCGGCGTAGGCGGTCTTTCCGCCGTCCTTCGCCACCGCGAGATAGCCCCTGGCGACGAGAAATGCGATGTGCTCCTGGCCGGTCCGGGAGTTGAGGTCGCAGCGGTTGATGACCGCCGTGAACGCCCGCGGGGTCCTGCAGTAGACGAGGATCTCCCAGTAGATCTCGTACGGGGAGCGCCGGCCTCTCATTCCGTCTCCATCTCCATGGCGCGGTTCAGTCGCTCCTCGGCCCGGACCGTCCCCGCCAGCCGCAGGTCCCAGGACCGGGAAAAACGGGTAAAGTAGTACGAGCTGAGCAGGCTCACCAGCGCGATCCCCAGCGCCAGGAGGGCGAAGGGGAGGACCGCGAACCCGTTCACCGTGACGCTGCCGCCCGCGAGACTGAAGGAGGCGAACTCCACGGCGGAGACGATGCCCATGGCAAGGAAGAAGAACCCGCCGACGGTGCAGACCAGGATCATCCTCCGGATGGTCATCCGGTTCTCGCGGTAATGGGCGACCATCCCGACGATCCCGCGAGTGACGTCCTCCTCGCTCGGCGGCCCGCGCCGGCGCCGGAACGGCCGGCGGACGAGCAGGATTCCCCGCAGGACGTGCGAGCTGGAACGGAGCCACGCGAGGCCGAGCCCGAAGGAGACCAGGGCGAGTGCGCCCGCGAGCACCCGGAGCCAGGACGAGGGCGCGTCCGTCGTGCCGAGCACCGAGGCGACGACGTACGCCATCCCGAGGCCGACGGCCGGGACCGCGACGACCACGTTGAGCAGGGTCACCGCGAAAAAACTGTCGAGTTCGCGCCGAAAACGCGCGTCCGTTGTATCCGTCACCTGTCGATTCACCGTTCCATACATATATGGGCGTCCTGGTATGAACAGCCATGAACCTGAGGTACGTACCCGGCGTACACTCGCCCGCCGCACCGGTCACGAGTCCGGGTGGCCGTGTCGGGACCGGTCCGCCATCATTATCACCCCGGCCATACCCGGGGCATGCATGAAGACCCTGATCGTCTACGTGTCGTACCATCGCATGAACACCGATCGGGTCGACCGGGCGATGGCGGAAGCGACGGGCGCCACCATGGTCCCGGTCGACGAGGTCGTGTCGGAGGACCTCGACGCGTTCGAGCTTATCGGCTTCGGGTCCGGCATCTACGACGGCCGGCACCACGGGGACCTCTTCGCACTGGTCGGGCGGATGCCGGCCGCCGACCGGGCGGTCTTCGTCTTCTCGACCTCGAGCGGCGCGAGCCCGGAGCACCACCGCGCGCTCAAGGATGCCCTCGAAGCGAAGTGGCGCCGGATCGCCGGGGAGTTTTTATGCCGGGGGGAGTACCGCCTCCTGCGGGTCATCGCTGCGAGCCGGAGCCACCCGGACGAAAAGGACCCGACCGACGCCCGCACCTTCGCGTCGCGGCTCGTCGCCGCGCACGACTCCGTCTCATCCGGCCGGGCGGTGAATTGATATTGTTCGGGATCCACCGGGATACCCGACCGGGAAGGGATTCGCACGGAGCGGGCATGAGCGGAAGCGGCGACAGGTGCGCGGCGTGCGGCGGGGCGTTCGCGAACGGTGCCGCGCTCCGCCGCGTGGCCCGCGACGCCGGGCGCGGCCTGGTCGTGGTATGCGCCGTCGGCACCGTTGCCGTGCGATTCCTGACCGCGGCCGCGACCCGGCGTACGACCGCGATCGTGGAGCGGCGAGGACGGCCGCAGCAGGTCGCAACCGGCGGAGCGCCGCTCGCCCCGACAGCCGATGGCCCCCGGCGGCGATCGCCGGCGAGGTTCTTCGCCCTGCTCTTCCTCATCACCCTCCCCGAGTACGCGCTCGGCCTCGTGGCCCCGTTCAGCGCGGTGATGGTCGTCAATCCGCTGATCGCGGCCGCGATCCTGACCTACCGCGACGAGGGTCGGGACGGCGTCGGGCGGCTGCTCGGCCGCTCCCTCGACTACCGGCGGATCGCGCGGAAGCGCTGGCTGATCCCCGTCTTCCTCCTGATGCCGGCCGTGCTGGGGCTGCAGTACGGGTGGATGCGACTGACGGGCGCGCCCGCCGCCGCTCTCCAGGCCCCGGTCCTCCTTCTGCCCGTCTACTTTCTCGCCTTCGTCCTCCTCGCGATCG
>DUGU01000063.1 GCA_013331215.1 Methanoregulaceae archaeon | reverse complement strand
CGGCATACGCTGGCCGATTGTTGACCCGAGGATCGATCGGGCCGAGGCTCGACTGTATTCCCCTCATGACCACGCGGGCTGCACAGCAGAGGACCGTGGCGGCCGCGAGCGCGAGCTGGGGCTCGATCGCCGGATATCGGAGCCGAAGCGCCCGCCGGTCGCAGGCGATCGCCCCGGTCGCGACCGTATCTCCGCCGGGCATGTGGATGAGCGGGTCGAGCCCGAGGCCCGGATCGAGCCCCCCGACCACGGTCATCGGCCCGACCTTGTCCACGTCGCCGATGCTCGTTCCGGGGTGACCGAACCGATCGGACCAGCAGGAGTAGAGCAGGACAGTGTTTCGGCCGGTCCGATCGGCCAGCTGCCGCAGGTACTTGCGCCGGACGATATCGAAGGTCGTGCCGAGAGCCCGGACCGTTATTTATCGCGAACGGTCGGCGGCTTCGACGCGGGCCTCGATACCCGCGACCTCGGTGAGCGCCGACTTCGTGGCCGCCACGTCCGGCACGGCCCGACAGCCGCGGCCCGGGGCGATCGAGGGCGTGAACGTCCCGATGCGCCGCGCGATCCCGATGATCTCCTCCTTGTCGAGGCCGATCAGCGGCCGGTAGACGGGGACGGCCACGGCGCCGTCGAGCACGGCGAGGTTGTCGAGGGTCTGGCTCGCCACCTGCCCCAGGGACTCGCCGGTCACGATCCCGAGCGCGCCGACCTCCTCGGCGAGCGCGGCCGCGATCCGGTACATGCGCCGCTTGCACACGACGCAGGTCAGGCGCTCCTCGCTCCGCCGCATCAGCGCCTTGGCCCGGGCCAGGTAGTCGTCGGTCCTCACCACGAGATCGAGATCGGGGTCGTAGTCGCGGAGCGCGGCGAGCACGGCCAGGGCCTTGGCAAGCGCGTCCTCGTCGAGATAGGGATCGAGGTCGACGTAGAGCGGCACGATCCGGCACCCCCGGCGCATCATCATGTACGCGGCGACGGGCGAGTCGATCCCGCCCGAGAAGAGCGCGACGAGAGTCCCCTCGACCCCTTCGGGAAGGCCGCCCGGCCCGGCGACGACCTCGTGGTAGAGGTAGCAGCGGTCGTCGCGGATCTCGACGAAGAGCTCGAAGTCGGGGCACCCGAGGTCGACGCGGAGGTCGGGGTGGGCCTCGAGGATCACGCCGCCGAGATCGGCCGCCTTCTGGGGAGAGCGGAAGGCGTGCTTGCCCGAGCGCTTCACGCGAACCGCGAAGCTCGCGGCCTCGCCGATCCCGTGCTCGTCCGCGTACGCGAGCGCGGTTTCATCGAGGTCGTCGAGGGGAGAGAAGATCGCCTCGGAGAACGAGGCGACCCCGAAGATCCGTCGGAGTACGTCGGGGTCGACCGGGCCCGTGGCCCAGAGCCGGCCACGCTCGATCCGGACCGCGACGTCGGGCATCCGGCGCTCGATTGCGTGCGCGAGCACCCGCTCCCAGTTCCGCCGCACCGGGTCCGACTTGAGGAAGACCTCGGCGTACCGGACCAGCCAGACGGTCCCGGTCATCGCCGGACGACCAGGCCGTACTTCTCGCCGATATCGTCGAGGGAATCCGCGAGGTACTCGACCTGCCGCCAGGAGAGACCATACGTCGAGAGCTTCCAGGCCCGCGTGGCGCCGGCGAACTCGCCCACGATCCCGCGCTTCGAGAGCTCGTCCGAGAGGAAGTAGCCCTTTCGCTTGTGGGTCTTCGCGACCGTGTCGAACGACCCCGTCGTATCGACCTTGGAGAGCGCGTGCTTGCGCGGATACTCGGAGATGCAGGCCGACCCCTCGATCGCGAGGAGGCGGTCGATGAAGAAGTTCGACTTCCGGACCTCCTCGTCCCAGTGCGCGGTCCGCTCCCGCACGTGCGGGAAAGAGGCCATCATCGCCACCAGGGTTCCGCCCATGAGCGTGCAGCCGAGCATCTCGACCTCCTTGACCCCGAAGCGGCGGCCGGTCAGATCCCCCTCGATCTCGGTGGTCCTGAAGACGCGGTCCGCGTACTCGTCGGTCGTGGCGAGCACGCCCGAGGGCGCGGGCGAGGCCATGGACTTGTGCCCCGAGCCGACCACGAAGTCCGCGCCGACGGCCTTCCCGTCGACGGGCATGACGCCGACCGTGTACGCCCCGTTGTACAGGAACGGCGCGTCGTACTGGTGCGCGAGCTTCGCAATCCCCGCCACCTCGTGCTCGTTCGCGTTCTGGTAGTCGAAGTGGTCGCACATCACGAGCGCGGGTGGCGTCCCCATCTCGCGGACCAGGGCCTCGAGCCGCTCCGCCGCCGCGTCGGCCGTCACGACTCGCGCCTCGTTCGCGGGGATCTCGTGCACAACTCCGCCGGCCTGCTCGACGGCGAGGTACTCGGTGTAGTGGCCGAGGGCCGAGAGGAGCACCCAGTCGCCCTTCCGCACGAGGGACGAGGCGACGGCCTGGAACCCGCGGCGGGCCCCGGGGACCACGCGCGCCTGGTCCATATTCAGAAACGCGGCGAGCTCCTCGTGGAACGTGGCGATCGGGGGCTTGCAGATCTTGTCGAGGCGAAAGGGCTTCCTGCAGGCGTCGCAGACCGAGTAGCCGTCGCCCCAGACGGTCAGGGCCTTCCTCGCCTCGGGCGTGAGCCGGCCGCCGGCCTGGATCGGCTGGATGTTGATCGCGGCCTCCTCGCGCAGGCGGAGCTCGATCGTCTCCGCGATGCGGGTTACGCGCGGATGGCCCGTGCCCGTGCGGATCTCGTCGACGATCCGCTCGAGCTCGTCGAACTTCGCGCCGAAGACGACCTCCTCCTCGGGCGAGAGCCCGGTCGGCAGCGCCCCGCGGTAGACCTCGCGCAGGTCCTCGAGGCAGAAGAGCCCCTCGATGATCTTCTGGATCCGGATATCCATGCCAAACTCCCGTCCGTCGTAGGGGACGATGCGACTTATCCCTTGCGCGGGTCCGTCGGAAAAAGGTTACTTCTCGCTCCGCACGGTCTTCTGGCCGCGGAGCACCGCGATCCGGCCGGTCCGGTAGAGTTCGCGGACCCCGTACGGCCGGAGGAGCCCCTCGAGGGCGTCGATCTTCTCGGAGTCGCCGGTCACCTGGAGCGTGACCGTCTTGGCCCCGACATCGATGATGTGGGCGCGGAAGATGGTCGCGATCTGCATCACGCCGGCCCGGGCCTCGCCCGGCTCGGCCGCAACCTTGATCAGGGCGAGCTCGCGCTCGACCCGTTCGCGCCCGGTCAGGTCCGAGACCTTGATCACGTCGATGAGCTTGTNNGACCTCGCGGTCGTCGCCGCAGACGACGAGCGTGATCCGGCTCGTCCCCTCCTCCTCGGACGGGCCGACGGCGAGAGACTCGATGTTGAAGCCCCGGCGGCTGAAGAGGCCCGTGACCCGCGAGAGGACGCCGGCCTTGTTCTCGACCAGGACCGAGAGCGTGTGCCGCTTCATTCGTGGCCTCCGATCATCTCGTTGATGGCGGCACCGGCCGGGACCATGGGGAAGA
>DUGU01000247.1 GCA_013331215.1 Methanoregulaceae archaeon | reverse complement strand
TCCCTGGAACTCATCCGTGGCGTCGGTCACGTCGTATCCCGCCTCCCTGGAGTGACGAACCTTTCAGCGACGATGGCGAGAGGTCGATAGAGATGTCATTCTCCGCCGGCATCATCCTTTCCGATGGTCCCCTCCATGATCCGTGATGGACGAAGAGCGCTGCAGATGCGAGATCCCCCGGCCTCCTTCACGAGGTACTGGTTGCAGCCGGCACTTCTGCGCCGTCCGTGATCGGTATGCACGGATTCGAACCATGATGATGCAGGATCCGGGCCGAAGATCTGGCCCGCGAGACCGTCGGCGGACGGGGGCGTGGTGCCGCGGTCGTCACCGACCTGTTCGAACCGAACGACTATTGTTGTCGCCCGCTCTGTGTTCGACCCCGGCACAACAGGGTGAAAATAAGGTTTCGTACCTCGCCGATGACGTCGCTATCCCAAGACACGGAAGGTCGGGAATCGGCAATCGTCTGTAGGCCTTCGCTGCGAAGGCGGTGTTGCGCCCTCTATCGGGATCACCGAATCGATCGTCCGCGATTCAGGCTGCCGGCAGGGTGAAGAAGAAAGTCGGTCCTTTGCCCGGCGTCGATTCAACCACTACCTTCCCGCCGTGACGCTCGAGGTTCCCCTCAACGACCGCCGTGCCGATGCTGATCTTCTGCTCGACGTCGAGAATGAGAAGGGACGGGTTCAGTCGCTCGTCGAACCGGGTGATCGAAAAACGTTCACAGGTGGGCCGGATAGTCCTTTTCGGCATACGCTTTCGCACCTCACGGCCGAGCACCGGTTCCCAATGGTGCCGGAAGGGGCCCGACCGATGGCAGATCTCGCTGCGGTGACGTGGGTCGCATGCCATCTCGGTCAACCGAGAGCATCCGTTCGAGGGCCCTGTGTGCCCCGTTCGCGACTGCGGGATCGACCCGGACCACGGGCTCGCGGGTCTGCACGGCCTTCCGTACGAGGTCGAGGGTAACCATGCGCATGTCGGGGCAGGCCATCAGGTGCGAGGCCGGGACGAGGACCTTGTCCGGCGCCAGCCTCCGCATCCGGTACAGGATCGAGATATCGGTGCCGACGATCACGGTCGTGGCGTCGGTCTCCCGCACGCGCCGGAGCATGGCCGAGGTCGAGCCGACAAAGTGAGCGAGGGCCTGGACGGCCGGCGATGTCTCCGGGTGGACCATCACCTCGGCCTTCGGGTGGATACAGATCAGGTCCTCGAGGTCGCTCTTCGACAGGGCCTGGTGCGTGGGGCAGCAGCCGAAAGCCGGCACGGAGATCACCTCGACGCCCGTCTGCGCCGCGACGTACGCCGCGAGGTTCCGGTCCGGAGCGAAGATCACGCGCGGTACATCGAGGCTCTCGACCACGCGGACGGCGTTCGCCGAGGTACAGCAGATATCGGAGACGGCCTCGACCGCGGCCGACGAGTTGACGTAGGCCACGACCGGGACGCCGGGATGACGGGCGCGGGCACGCTCGAGCTCGGCGACGGATAATCGCGCCGCCATCGAGCACCGGGCGAGGGGCTCGGGGTGGACCACGCACTTCCCGGGGTTCAGGATCGCGGCAGTCTCGGCCATGAAGTCCACGCCGGCCACGACGAGATACGGTTTTTCGCTCTCGACCGCGGCCTGGGCGAGCTCGAGGCTGTCGCCGACGACGTCCGCGTAGTCCTGGACCTCGCGACGGACGTAATTGTGAGCGAGGACGAGGACGTCCTCGCGGATTTCGCCCGGAGTCGTGGGTCGTGCGGACGACGTCACGTCCCCACCACGATCGGCTCGCCGAGGTCGTGGAGCAGCGCCAGGATCGAGAGGGCTGCGAGGTACGATGTCGCCCTGTTGCCGGGGCTTGGCACGTTCCGGATCCGCAGATACGCATCGCCGAAGGGGCCCTCGGTGCAGATCTCGTGGACGTTCCGGTCAACAGCAGGGTCTGCCCAGAGCTCGACCTCGAGCTCCTGCCCGGCCGCGAGCGCGATCGCGGCCGAGACGTTGATGTTCTTCGGATAGGCCTTTACGCACTCCTCGGCCCGTCCCCTGAAGACGAGCATTCGTTCGGCGACCATAAGGCCGAGCGACGCCGGGTTCTTGGTGGTCCGCAGGACGAGGCGGTCGATCCCGCCGATGCGGCCGACCTTGAGGTTGTCGAGCCCCATCACGGCACCGCTCGGGATACGGACTTTTCTGCCCGACGCGATCGCCGCCTCGCGGAGGCGCGCGAGGAAGGCGGCGTCCGCGAGCGCGCCGACAGACATCACGACCAGGTCCTTGCCCGCCGCGAGCACGGCCTCACCGTGGGCCCGCACGGCCCGAACCGAGGCGGCCTCGACCACGAGATCGAGATCAAAGCCGGCAAAGGCCGCGAACGAGTCGTATGCTACCCCTCCACAGCGGCCTGCGAGCTCCCGCGCCTGCTCGGGCGCCTGGTCGTAGAGGGCCGCGACCTCGAAGCCGTCGGCGTGGGCCGCGATCAGGCGGCCGATAGTGCCGCAGCCGAGGAGCCCGACCCGCAGTACGGACGATCTGCGGTCCTCTCCGCCAACGAATGCCGCGTGAAGGCGCGCGGTATCGTCCCTCTCACGGATCCTTCGCCGATCTGCACGCGGGTTCCATACCGGGCGTCCGTGACGGCCACGGTCCGTCTCTGTACGTCAATCATTGCCATACTGGATATCTCCGTTACGACCGGATCTCCTGGGAAGCCAGATCTCTGCGCGTGTACCGGTCCTCCGTGATGTCTCTGAACAGGATCGCGAACTCGCCCGGACCGCCACCGCCGTCGCGCCGGATCGGGGTGAAGACCGCGTCGAAGGAGGCTCCGCCGGGCTTCGCGCACGGGACCTGCTCCCGCCTCATGCAGTAGAAGTCGATGGCCAGCTCGATCTCGGCCGCACGCCCTTTCGCGATCAGCTCTTCGAGCGTCTCCGGAGGCCCGACCAGGGCAAAGATGCTTGCGGGTCTCAGCTGTTCGAATGTGCGGAGCCCGAGGGCCCGGAGTGCTGTAGGGTTGGCGTTCAGGACAGTGCCGCTGGCGGTGAAGATCACGATCCCGCACGGAGCCGTCTCGAAGAGGGTTGCCATCTTCTGCTCCGCGTTCTTCAGCGCTGCCTCGGCCTTTCTGGTCGCGGTGATGTCCCGGAGGCTGACCATGACCCCCGGCCGGGCGGGCGGCGTGACGATCGGCGCGAATTCGAGGAGGTAGACCCGGTCCGTACCATCGTCGATCAGCTGCATCTCGTCGAGGTACGTCTCTGCCCCGTGGATCCGCTCGATGTTCCGCCGGACCGCCGGCTCCGAGAAGACCGGGAGGTCGAGGTCGAGGAGCCGCGCGCCGACCAGGTTGCGTGGGGGGTGGATACCGAGGGTGGCCACAAAGCTCGCGTTCACCATGCTCACCTGCAGGTCGCCGTCCAGGATCACGAGCGCGTTCGGCAGGCGGTGGAGGACCTCGGGCAGGGGCAGGCGATGCGCCCGGCGGTAGAGCTTCTTCTGGCCGAACCGCTCCAAGCTCACATCCCCGCTCGCTGCAAGGAGCTCGAGGTACTTCGCGACGGTCTTTCGGTCGATCCCGAGCTCCCGGGCGATCGTCCGGATCGGGATCGCCCGGGGCGCGTGTTGCTCGAGTAGGGCCGTGATCCGGTCGGACGGCTCCCGGTACCGCGTCGGGGCGTTCATCATCCTTCCCTTCCCTTCACTCAGCAGAATGTTCGTCGGGCATCCGAGGGAGCGTCATCATCCGTGTCGTCCTACCCTGCAATGATCACTTTCACGACCTGCACGGCCCCGCATACACGAGCGCGCCGTCGTCGGGGTGTGCGTCGAAAACAGCGATATTCTCATAAAACAGCGGGGGAGGGACCCGCGCTGCGGGGCCCCGTCACCACCGTCATGACCCTGACCGTGCTGCACGATCGTTCGAGGTGCGTCCCGTACGGAGTTTTCACTCGCAGATGACGACGGGCTTGATCACGTCCCCGGCCTTCTTCTTCATCATGAGAAGGGCCTCTTCGATGTGGTCGATGCCGTGGAAGACGTGCGTCGCCATGGGCATCGGGTCGAAGCGGCCATAGGTGATCATCTTGGCCAGCCGCTCCAGGCGGACCCGTCCGCCGGGGGCCAGGCCGGTGATGATGTCCTTGTTCGCCATGCCGCTCCCCCAGTCGAGGCGGGGGATCGGCAGGGTGTCTGCCCCCGAGAAGAAGTTGCAGTTCGAGATCTTCGACCCGGCCTTCGCCATCTTGATGGCGTCCATCAGGATGTCGGGGCCGCCGCCGGCGACGACGACGGCGTCAACGCCCGCTCCGTCGGTCAGGTCGATGATCTGCTGGGCCGTGTCGCCGTTATGGTAGTCGATGATCTCCGTCGCGCCGTACATCTTCGCGACCTTGGCGGGAGTCGGGCGGGACCCGACGGCGAAGATCCTGCTGGCGCCCCGCAGCTTCAAGCCACCGATGGCGCACAGGCCGACCGGCCCGATACCGATGACCGCGGCGTCCGCGCCGAGCTGGATGCCCGTGTTTTCCGCGCCCATGAAGCCCGTGGTCATCATGTCGGGGATCATGATGCCCGCGACGGGGTCCATGCCGTCCGGGAGCATCGCCATGTTGTTGTCCGCCTGGTTCACGTGGAAGTACTCAGCGAAGGTGCCGTCCTTCTGTGCCGTGAAGTGGTAGGCCCCCATGATGCCGCCGGTCTGCGAGGAGAACCCGCGCTGGGCGGCCTCGTTGTCCCAGTCGGGGGTGGCGGCGCCCACGATGATCCGGTCACCGGGCTTGAAGAGCTTGACCTCGCTCCCGACCTCGTCGACGATCCCCAGGGCCTCGTGCCCCAGGATGCGGCCGGGGAGCTCGCCGATCGCGTTCTCCCACACGACGTGGATATCCGAGGTGCACGGCGCGAGGGCCAGCGGCCGGCAGATACAGTCGCGGGGACCGCACTTCGGCTTTTCCTTGTTCACCCAGCCGGCTTCTCCACTCTTAATCATTGCATAGCCTTTCATGATGGTACCTTGTGTTGTTTGACCGATTGCTGATGTTCGAATGGCGATACTAGCAGACGCGACCCTTGTCGAGGCCCGTGATCCGGATGCCGCCGAACTGGCACCTGTTCCGGATGTTGAGCCCGATCAGGAGCGGCGTGATCTTCTCGATGATGCTGGCCCGCTCGAGGGCGCCGCAGTCGACGACCTTGATGCCGGGGACCTTCTCGATCAGCGGGGTCACCATCGCCTTGGCGTCCTTGTCGTCGCCGCAGATCAGGCAGTCGCAGTCGATCGCCTCCTTGATCTGCATCCACCAGGTCTGGCTGATGTTGTTGAACGCGCAGATCACCTTCGTCTCCGGCAGGATCGCCTGCGCACGCTGCGCGGCCGATCCCTCGGAGAGGATCATGCACTTCGTGGCCGAGCCGCCGATGGCGGACTCGAGCGGCCCCGTCGCGTCGAGCAGGGGCTTGCCGGCCGCGCCCTCCTTGATCGAGAGGAGCGTGTCCTTCTGCGCCGCGAGCGGCACGGT
>DUGU01000233.1 GCA_013331215.1 Methanoregulaceae archaeon | reverse complement strand
ACAGCCGCACCCAAGATCTCGCGGCTGTGACCCGTGAGGCAGACCTCCTTGTCGCGGCCGTCGGACGGCCCCGATTCGTGACGGCCGGAATGGTCCGCGAGGGCGCGGTCGTGGTCGACGTCGGGACCAACCGGGTCGACGGGAAGCTCGTTGGCGACGTCGACTTCGAGGCCGTGCGCGAGCGCGCGGGCGCGATCACGCCCGTGCCCGGGGGGGTCGGGCCGATGACGATCGCGACCCTGATGGAGAACACATTCGCGGCCGCGAGACGCCAGGCATGCGGACCTTCACTATAGGCGGGGTCAGGGTCGGCCCGGGCGAGCAGCCGCGCCTGATGGGCGTCATCAACGGCAGTCCCGAGTCCTTTTATCCGGGATCGTACTCCCCCCCGTCATCGGTGCGGCAGGTCGCCGAAGAGCAGGTGAAGGCCGGCGCCGCGATCCTCGACCTCGGAGCCCGTTCGACCGCCCCGGGGAGCCCCCCGATCACAGCGGCTGAGGAGGCCGTGCGTATGGATACCCTCCTCGCCGAGCTCGATGGCGGAGGCTTCGTGGTCTCGGTCGATACCTCCCGCCCCGCGGTCCTCGAGGCCTGCCTCGCGCACGACATCCACATGCTCAACGATATCGGCGGCCTCGCCGACCCGGCGCTCGCCGCCCGCGCCGGGGAGGCAGGCCTCGCCGCCTGCGGCATGGCCTCGTTCTCGACCCCGGGCGATGCCTGTGGAGTCGATGCGACTCTCGCGGCGCTCGCCCTCGTGGCCGCCCGGGCGACGGCCGCCGGGATCGACCGTCTGGTCCTCGACCCGGGGATCGGCCTCTGGACTCCTGCACGTACGGTCGAGCATGACTGGGCACTCTGCTGTGCGTTCGACCGATTCACGGCGTTCGGTCACCCGGTCCTCGCGGCGGTCTCACGCAAGACGTTCCTCGGGGAGCTGACCGGGCGGCCTCCTGAGGGACGCCTCGCGGCCTCGCTCGCCGTCACGGCGTCGCTGCTCGCGAGGGGGGCGCATCTCGTTCGCACGCACGACGTCGCCGAGACCGCGGACCTGTTAAGGGTGCGGGGCCGGCTGGAGGTGTGCCCGTGACGACCGCCTTCTCGGTCCACGCGCTCGGCACGCCGATCCTCATCCCCGGCGACGACCTCGCGGGTGCGCTCCTCGACGCGGTCGCCCGGACCGATGCGGGGGCATTCCGGGACGGGGACGTGGTCGTGGTCGCCGAGACCGCAGTCGCAACGGTTGAGGGGAGCGTGATCCCGCTCGGCCAGATCACCCCCTCGCCCGAGGCCGAAGCACTGGGCCGCCGGTACGCTCTCGATCCAAGGGTCGCCCAGGTTGTCCTTGACGAGTCTGACCGGGTCGTTGGCGGCATCGACGGTTTCCTGCTTTGCCTCAAAAACGGGACGCTCCTGCCGAACGCGGGAGTCGACGGCTCGAACGCGCCGCCAGGGCACGTTACCCCCCTGCCGCGGAATCCGGACGACTCCGCCATGCGTCTCAGGTCCGAACTCGAGGTGCGTGCCGGCGTCCGCCTCGGGATCATCGTCGCCGACTCCCGGACCCACGCGATGCGGCTCGGCTGCTCGGGCGTCGCGATCGGTTGCGCGGGGATTCGCGCCGTGATCGACGAACGGGGGCGGACAGATCTCTACGGCCGAGTGCTCCAGGTGACCAAGCGTGCGGTCGCCGACGACATCGTCTCGGCCGCCGAGCTCGTGATGGGGGAGGCCGATGAGGCGGTCCCGGCCGCGCTGGTCAGGGGTCTCGACCTCCCGATCGACGACTGGATTGGGGTCGAGGGGATCGCAGCCGACGAGTGTCTCTTCTTGGGTGCTCTCCGGCCGAAGGAGTCGGAGGAGTGAGGGTGACGAACGCTCTCGCGATCCCGCGGATCGTGATCGGCGCCGCGACGAGCGGGGCCGGCAAGACCACGATCGCGGCAGGACTGATGGCCGCGCTCACGGCCAGAGGGCTCGCGGTCCAGCCCTTCAAGGTCGGCCCGGACTTTATCGATCCCACGCACCACACCCGCTGCTGCGGCCGAGCGTGCCGGAACCTCGACCCGTTCATGATGGGCGAGGACGGCGTCCGTGAGACCTTCGGTCGGGCCAGTGCCGGGGCCGATATCGCCGTGATCGAGGGAGTGATGGGGCTCCACGACGGGGTCGACGGGACTTCGCTCGGATCGACGGCCCATGTCGCGCGGCTCCTTGAGGCGCCGGTGCTGCTCGCGGTCGACGCGAAGGGGGCCTCGCGGACAGTCCACGCGGTCGTCCGGGGGGTGGCCGGATACGATCCGGCGGTGCGCGTGGCCGGCGTCGTCTTCAACCGGATCGGGAGCGCCCGTCACCGCGAGCTGATCGAGCGAGGGCGGGAGCTGCCCGTGCTCGGCTGGATCCCGCGCGACGACGCGCTTGCGGTGCCGAGCCGCCACCTCGGGCTCTCGCTCGCGGATGAGCTCGCGTCCCACGACGCGTTCGGGGACGTGGTGGGTGCCCATGTCGATCTCGACGGAGTAATCGCGATTGCCGGGTCGGCGACGCCGATCACGGCCCCGTCCCCGGTCCCCGCCGCCGAGAGCGATACCACCATCGGAGTTGCCCTCGACTCCGCCTTCTGTTTCTACTATGCGGACAACCTGGACCGGCTCCGCGATGCGGGCGCTCGCCTCGTCTTCTTCTCGCCCGCGACCGATGACTATCCCGACGTGGATGCGCTCTACATCGGCGGCGGCTACCCCGAGCTTCATGCGGCAGCGCTCGAGTCCGGCCAGGCCCGGCCTGCAATCGCGCGGGCCGCTGCGGACGGGATGCCGATATGGGGCGAGTGCGGGGGGCTCGTGTATCTCTCGCGGTCGCTCGAGGCTGATGGGCGATCGCACCGGATGTGCGGTGTGTTGCCTACCGACTCGACCATGACCGGGGGCATCCGCGGGCTCGGGTACGTCGACGGCACCTGCGTCGCCGGCCCCCTTCCAGGTCTGCATGATGCCGGCGTGCGGGGCCACGAGTTCCACTACTCGGACTGCTCGCCCGACGCGGATGCGCGGTATGCCCTCTCCCTCTCCCGCGGGCGCGGCCTCGGTGGCGGGCGGGACGGGCTCTTCGAGCACGCCACAATCGCGGGGTACACTCACGCGTACTTCTCGGACCGGTTCTGCTCCGCGTTCGTCAGGGCCGCGCGAGCGTTCGCACGGCGCTGACCGAGACCATTCCATATATACCCGCCTCGCCAACCTTTCAGCAGGGGAGATACGCTCATGCGCACAGAATTCGCCATCTCGTCATTCTGTCTGAACGACATGCCGCTCGAGATGGCGCTCGACCAGCTCTCGAAAGTCACGGACTGCGTCGAGGTCATGGACGAAGGATGTCACCGGCTTGAGGACACCGCCGTTCTCGAGAGCTTCAACCTCCGGTACACGGTCCATGCACCGTCGCGCGGGGTGAATATTGCGAGCCTGCTCGAGCCGGTCCGTCGCGCAAGCGTCGAGGTGACGGTCGCATGTCTCGCGCTGTCCACGGAGGTCGGGGCACCGATCGTGGTCCACCCGGGATACTTCGCCTGGCCGCGCGACCGAAAACGCGCCGAGCAGCGGTTCCGGCGTTCGCTCACGGAGCTCCTCGGGGCGGCTGAGGATCTCTCGGCCACATTCTTCGTCGAGAATATGGGCGATTGGGAGCACTTTCTGGTTAAGACCCCGGACGAGCTGCCGCTGATCGACGGTGCCGCGTTCGCACTGGACGTCGGGCACGCGCATCAGAACCACGTCCTGCCCGCGTTCCTCGACGTGCCTGTCAGTCATTTCCACCTACACGACAACGACGGGACGACCGACGCGCACGCAGCAGTCGGGGACGGCACGATCGACTTCTCGGCTGTTATGGCCGCAGTCCGCCGGAGCGGCGTTCGGCCTGTAATCGAGGTTGGGACCTTCGACGGCGTCATGCGGAGTATCGTGGCCCTCGAGTGCCTCTGAGACGGTCAAAACCTTTTTTACGATACGGGGACCAAGGTAGTGATACGTTCCGCCTCAGTGGCTTAGCCGGCATAGCGCGTCCTTGGTAAGG
>DUGU01000093.1 GCA_013331215.1 Methanoregulaceae archaeon | reverse complement strand
CGGCGGGATTACCGCCCTGGACCTCGATAATCTGCTTGAACTTCGCGAGCGCCTTGCCTGACGTCAGGAGCTCCTGGGCCATCGCGTACCCCTCGCCCAGCGGGGCCTTGCCGGCCATCTCGAAGATGATCCCGGCGAGCGAGAGCGACTTCTGGATCAGTGACTGGGGCTCGGTCGCCCCCTCGAGCACGGCGAGCGCCTCCTTCACTTCGAGGGCCGGGCCGATCGTGTGGCCGACAGGAGCGTCCCCGTAGGTGATCGCGCACTCGACCCGCATCTTGAGCCGCTCGCCGAGGTCGATGAACTCCCGAGCGAGCTTTCGCCCCTCGATGACGTCCGCGATCTTCGTGGTCCGCCCGACGGGGATGTCGATCACGACCAGGTTCGCCCCGACCGCGAACTTCTTCGCCATGACCGATGCGAGCATCTGGCCGCGCGCGTCGATCTTGAAGGGATACTCGACCACGATGATCCGGTCGTCGGCCGGCGCGATGTTGGTCGCGCCTCCCCAGACGATCACGCCCCCCACCTTCTCGGTCATGGTCTGGACCTCCTCGGCCGAGAACTCGACCGGGGCGAGGACCTCCATCAGGTCCGCGGTGCCGGCCGCGCCCGTGATCGCGCGCGACGAGGTCTTGGGGATCTTGAGTCCCGAGGCCGCGATCACCGGGACCACGAGGAGGGAGATCTTGTTGCCGGGCACGCCGCCGATCGAGTGCTTGTCCACGATCGGCCGGTTCGAGAACGAGAGCCTGCTACCCGTCTCGACCATGGCGAGGGTCAGGTGCTCGACCTCGTCCATGTCCATGCCGTTGATGTAGTTCGCGGTCACGTAGGCCGAGAGCTCGGTGGGTGAGAGGTTGTCGCTGACGATGTCGTTGACGATCGTCCGGATCTCGTCGCGAGAGAGCTTGCTCCTGTTCATCTTCATCTTGATGAGCTCGAGCGAGGCGGGTTTGGGCGCCTCCCAGACCTCGACCTCGGCCCCGTCCCCGACATCGAGGGCGCAGTGGATCGGCCCGTAGAGCCCGATGGTCCCGGGCTCGATCATGACATCGGTCATGTCGATGTGGGCCGGGACTGCGCGCCCGTTCGCGTGGTTCATCACCCGGAGGCGGTCGCCCTCGATCACGCCGATGGTCCGTGCGTCGTTTCGGTTCAGGAGGACGCCGCGATCCGCGATGTCCAGGGTCTTTGCAGTGAGCTTCATGTACTGTCCGTCCTTTCGTCGACGACGGCATCGGCACTCTCCTTCGAGTGGGAGCACGGAGAGGTGGGAACAGGGTGCATAAATAGCACACGCTTCCCCTATGGCAAGACCTTTATTCCGCCGCGGGCGACGTATCTATCGATGAGGAAGGCCCTCCTCTGTCTGCTCATGCTTCTTCTGCTCGCCGGCGGAGCGGCGGCGGCCGAGACGAACCGCTACAGCTATCTCTCGGTCGACCGCGTCGCGATCAACCTCTCGGGCACGCAGGCGACGATCGTGGCCGACTACCATATCGACCAGGCCATCCGGCCGCTCGTCGCGATCTTCGGCCGGGGCGACCTCCACCAGAAGGTCAGGCGCGTGCTCGGGTTCGAGAACGCGAGGGTCGTCGAGCTCAGTCTCGACCGGGCCGAGCTCGTGGTCGACAATGCCTCGATGGACTACGGCGAGGGGTCGTACTGGTTCCCGGCGCACACCTTCGGCGTGGTCGTGCCGTCGCTGACGGTCTCAAGCCCGCAGGATACGCGGCTGCTCACGCAGACCGACGCCTTTCCCCGCGGGATAGGCTACTTCGGCCCCACGGTCGCTCCGGCCTCGACCTGAGTGCGATCGAGGGTCCGCACGAGCCGCGCCGGGTTGCCCGCGATCACGCAATACCCGTCGGCAAACGAGTGGGTGACGACCGAGCCCGCCCCGACGATCGTGTGCGGGCCGAGCGTGACGCCGGGAAGGATCACCGAGTTCATGCCGATCCAGCAGCACTCGCCGAGCTCGACGGGCTTGCCCGGAAGGTGGCGGCAGAGGTCGGCCGGATCGTGATTGGCCGTGATGATCCCCACGTTCGAGGCGATCCAGGTCCCCCGGCCGATCGTGATCAGCGCGGAGAAGTTCTGGAAGTACTTGCCCGTCATCTCGTTGAACATGTTGATGTCGTCGGGGTGGAACCGCAGGTTCCGGCCGCTCGAGACGACGTGCAGGGGCGAGACGGGCCAGGGGATGCGCCGGTTGAATTTGAGGATCTTCTGGAAGAGGATCCCCCGGAGGACCCACTTCCAGCCGACGAAGGAGTCGTCGAAGTAGACCCCGACCAGGAACCGCCGGTCGTAGACGAAGCCGCCGGCAAACCGGAGGACGGCGGCGACGAGGGAGAAGAGCCGCTTCTTGGCCGCGGGCGAGACCATCAGCCCTCCGGTCCGGGTATGGTGCTGGTATGCGGCTCGGTCATGGGCTTCAGAGTTTCCGGTAGTGGATGGCGGGGTCCTGCTCTTTCCAGCGGGAGAAGACCCCCTTGACGTCGACCACGACGGGCGTGCCCTTGCTGATCCGCCGGACATCGTCGATCGTGAGATCCCTGAACCGGTCATGGGGCACGTTGACGATCAGGCAGTCGGCCCCGATACCATCGAGGTCGTCGAGCGGGTGCACGTTGAAGCGGGCAATCTCCTCCTTCGTCAGGAGCGGGTCGTAGCCGTAGACCTCGGCGCGGAACTCCCGGAGCTCGGCGATCATCTCGTGCGACGGGCTCTCGCGCGTATCCGGCACGTTCTCCTTGTACGTAAGCCCGAGGATCACGACCGTCGAGCCGCGGATCACCTTGCCCGCGTCGTTCATCCCCTTGATCGCGAGCTCGGCCACGTGCTTCGGCATGTAATCGTTGATCGAGCGGCCCGCGAGGATCACCTGCGGGTGGTACCCGAGCTCCTCGGCCTTGTATACCAGGTAGTACGGGTCGACGGGGATGCAGTGACCGCCAACGAGCCCGGGGCGGTAGTGGTGGAAGTTCCACTTGGTGCCTGCGGCCTCGAGGACGGCCTGAGTGTCGAGACCCATCCGCTGGAAGATCAGGGAGAGCTCGTTCATGAGCGCGATG
>DUGU01000130.1 GCA_013331215.1 Methanoregulaceae archaeon | reverse complement strand
GCTGCCGTCCGTATGCTTACACGAAATGAATGGAAGAGTGGGGAACTGATCAGCCCTCGAAGAGGTCGGTCGAGAGGTAACGCTCGCCCGTATCGGGCAGGATCACGACGATCAGCTTTCCCGCATTCTCTGCTCGGGCGGCGACCCGGAGCCCGGCCCAGAGCGCAGCGCCGGACGAGATCCCGGCCACGATCCCTTCCTCGCGGGCGAGACGGCGCGCGGTCTCGAAGGCGTCCTCGTTCGTGACCTGCACGACCTCGTCGATAACCGACCGATTATACACGTCCGGCACGAAGCCCGCGCCGATCCCCTGGATCCGGTGCGGACCAGGCTTGCCGCCCGAGAGGACCGGCGAGGCCGCCGGCTCGACCGCGACCGCGCGGAAAGATGGCTTACGCGCCTTGATCACCTCTGCGACACCCGTGATTGTCCCGCCCGTGCCGACGCCGGCCANNCGCCGATCCCCTGGATCTTGTGCGGACCGGCCTTCCCGCCCGAAAGCACGGGTGAGCCTTCGGGCTCGACGGCAATGGCCTTGAACGCCGGCTTTTTCTTTTTGATCGCCTCGGCAATGCCGGTCAGGGTTCCGCCCGTTCCGACGCCGGCCACGATGAAATCGGCCTTCCCGTCCGTATCGGCCCAGATCTCCTCGGCCGTCGTCTCGCGGTGGATCCGCGGGTTCGCCGGGTTCCGGAACTGCTGGGGAATGTAGATCGCGTTCGGGTCTTCGGCCGCCATCGCCTCCGCCCGTGCCACCGCGCCCTTCATCCCCTCCGGCCCAGGGGAGAGGACGAGTTCGGCCCCCATCGCCTTCACGAGCTTGCGCCGTTCGACGGACATGGTCTCGGGCATCACGAGACGAAGGCGGTAGCCCTTTGCTGCAGCGACCATCGCGAGTGCGACGCCCGTGTTGCCGCTCGTCGGCTCGACGATTATGGTTCCGTCCTTCAGCAGGCCCGCCTCCTCGGCCGCGCGGATCATGGAGAAGGCGATCCGGTCCTTGACACTCGCCATCGGGTTGAACGATTCGACCTTGACGACGACCGTGCCCGGGAGGCCCTCTGCCATGCGGTTGATACGGATGAGGGGCGTTCGCCCGATCGTGGCCGTGATATCGGCGTAGATACGGCTCATGCGGTAACAATTGTGATGCGACTATTTAGGTTTGTCCCCGAGCACTTCGTCCATCGCGCCCGGACGATAGCCCTCGAGGTCCAGGGTCACGTAGGCGAATCCTGCCGCTTTCAGAGCGGGCACCAGGCGATGTGCCGCCTCGAGCCCCCGCGCGAGATCGGCTGCCGGCACCTCGACCCGGGCGAGGCGGCCGTGAACCCTGACCCGTCCCTGGGAGAAGCCGAGGCCGCGAAGCTCCTCTTCCGCCTCTTCGACCATCATCAGCAGAGCCGGCGTGAGCGGCTCTCCGTACGGGATGCGGGAGGCAAGGCATGCCGCGGACGGCTTCTCCGAAAAAGAGAGACCGAGAGACCGGGCGATAGCCCGGATCTCCGGCTTCGTAATCCCTGCAACCACAAAAGGATGCTCGAAGCCCTCCTCGGCAGAGGCCGCGAGCCCCGGCCGGTGCTCGCCGAAGTCCGAGCAGTTGACGCCGTCGACGATACCCGGAAAGCCCCGGGCTGTCGCCTCTCGCTTCAGAAACGGGGCGAGGGCTTTCTTACAATGGTAACATCGGTCGCTGGGATTCGCGGCAAACGCCGGGATCTCGAGTGGGTCGTGAGTGATCACGACCAGCGGCAGGTCGTGCTCTCGTGCGATCTCGCGCGCCTCCGCAACCGCTGCCCGGGGAACCAGAGGGCTGTCGAGGAATGCGCAGGTCATCCGGTCTCCGAGAACACCGCGGGCAACGACGGCGAGCAGGGCCGAGTCGACACCCCCCGAATATGAGACGAGGAGTGGCCCGATCCTCTCGATCTCCTTCTTCAGGGCCACCAGCTTCGGTTCGAGAGGGAGGTTTCCATCAGGCGTCGTTTTACAGTCGTGCATGGCCGATCTCCGTCACGAAGATTATGTGGAAGCCACCGGGATAATGGGCATCCATTGAGGCAGTCTGCGCCCTCTTCACAATTGTTAAATAACTGTACATCATATCTGTGACTCACAATTGTGAGCTCCGGTCATGCCGGAGTCCGGGGGTCGGTAATGGAAATTCGGGTACAGATGGTATTTGAGGGGCTCTTCGCTCTTGAGGAGCTCCGCGAGATCTACCGGCACGCTCTCCCCACCGGCCTCGATGCCGACGAGGAGGCGCAGTACGATGCGAAGATCGTCGAGATCGAGGCGATCGTGGCCGATCTCAAGGCCGGCACGGGCCAGCCGAAGGTCGCGAAGATCGCGGGCGCGATCGATCTGCGGACGCGCGAGGAACAGGCGATCAACATCCAGCCGATCCAGGCCGCCGGCCGGCTCACGCTCGAGGCGCGGAAGGCCGTGATCAGCTACGGCGACGGGTACTCGACCTGCGATGCGTGCCGCAAGCCCTTCCGGCTCGACAAGATCTGCAAGCCACCGATCGCTTCGTTCCACCAGGAGCTCGCGGCATTCCTGAACCTGGACCAGGCGCGCGTCGTACCGGGGGCCCGCCGGGGCTTCCAGGCCGTCACGGCCTCGCTCGTGCAGAAGGGCGACCCGGTGATCGTCTCGGCCCTCGCGCACTACACCGAGTTCCTCGCGGTCGAGCAGGCCGGCGGCGTCGTCCGCGAGGTGCCGCTCTCCCCCGGGAACGTGGTCACGGCGGACGCGACGGCAATGAAGATCGAGGACGTGGTCCGCGAGACCGGGAGAACCCCGGCGCTCGTCATGATCGACCACTACGACTACCAGTTCGCGAACGAGCACGACGTGAAGGGGATCGCGAAGGTCGCGCACCAGTACGACATCCCGTTCCTGTACAACGGCGCGTACACGGTCGGCGTGATGCCCGTCGACGGGAAGGCGATCGGGGCCGATTTCGTGGTCGGCTCGGGCCACAAGTCGATGGCCGCCCCCGCGCCCTCGGGCGTGCTCGCCACGACCGACGAATACGCCCCGCAGGTCTTCCGGACCACGGGGATGGTCGGCGACGTCACGAGCCGAAAGTTCGGGATCAAGGAGGTCGAGATGCTCGGGTGCACGCTCATGGGTGCGAACCTGATCGCGATGATGGCCTCGTTCCCGGCTGTGCGGGAACGGACGCGGCACTGGAGCGAAGAGGTCGAGCGGTCGAACTTCTTCATCGGCCGCCTGCTCGCGATCGAGGGCAGCCGCGTCCTCTCCGAGTACCCGCGCAAACACACCCTGACGAAAGTGGATACCACCGGCAGCTTCGATACGGTTGCAAAGACCCACAAGCGCCGCGGGTTCTACTTCAGCGACGAACTCTCATCGAGGGGGATCGTCGGCGAGTTCGCCGGCGCCACCCGAACCTGGAAGCTGAACACGTACGGCCTCTCGTGGAAGCAGGTCCGCTACCTCGCGGACACCTTCATCGAGGTCGCCGAAAAATACCGGATACCGATCACATTCCAGTGACATCATGACAGAGAAAGAGCAGCTCGCCGAGGCCACCCTCGCCCTTCACGCAGGGCAGACTCCCGATCCGACGACCGGTTCCCGGGCGGTGCCGATCTACCAGACGACCAGTTACGTCTTCCGCGACGCCGAACACGGGGCGAACCTCTTCGGCCTCAAGGAGCTCGGCAATATCTACACACGGCTGATGAACCCGACCACCGACGTCTTCGAGAAGCGGATGGCCGCGCTCGAGGGCGGGACGGGTGCAGTCGCGGTCGCATCGGGGATGGCCGCCATCGCCTACGCCGTGCTGACCGTGACCGAGCTCGGCGACGAGATCGTCAGCGGCGACAACCTTTACGGCGGGACGTACACCCTCTTCGCGGTCNNCGTCGACTCGACGAAGCCCGAGGCCTTTCGAGCCGCGATCACGGAGAAGACGAAGGCGATCTATGTCGAGGCGCTCGGCAACCCCAAGCTCGATGTCCCCGACTTCGAGGCCCTGGCCGCTATCGCGCATGAGCACGGCATCCCCCTCATCGTGGACAACACGACCGCGGTGGGGCTCGTCCACCCGATCGCGCACGGCGCGGACATCGTCGTCTTCTCGGCGACGAAGTACATCGGCGGCCACGGCACCTCGATCGGCGGCGTCGTCGTGGACGCCGGGAGCTTCGACTGGGGCAGCGGCAAATTCCCCGGATTCACCGACCCCGACCCGGGCTACCACGGGCTCGTCTACTGGGACACATTTGGCGACTTTCCCGGCCTCGGGAACGTCGCGGTCGCGTTTCGCGTCCGGCTCCAGCTCCTCCGCGACCTGGGCGCGGCCCTCTCGCCATTCAACGCCTTCCTCTTCCTGCAGGGACTCGAGACCCTGCCGCTCCGCGTGAGGCGGCACTCGGAGAACGCGAAGAAGGTGGCCGAGTTCCTCGCCGCGCATCCGAAGGTCGCCTGGGTCAACTATCCGGGCCTCCCCGACAGCCCGAACCGCCTCCTCGCGGAGAAGTACCTGAGCGGGTCCTTCGGGCCGCTCGTCGGGTTCGGCGTCAGGGATGGCAAGGAGGCGAGCATTGCGGTGATCGACAGGCTGAAGGTCTTCTCCAACCTCGCGAACATCGGGGACGCGAAGAGCCTGGTGATCCACCCGGCCTCGACCACGCACCAGCAGCTCTCGCCGGAAGAGCAGCGTGCTACCGGGGTGACCGAGGATTACATCCGGCTCGCGGTCGGGCTCGAGGACCCGGACGACCTCTGTCGCGACCTCGACCAGGCCCTCTCCGGGGTGTAAAGAGATGGGATCGGGATCGGTCGGCACGGTCGAGACCCGGTCGATGACCCTCCCGGCCCCCCTCCCTCTCGAGGGTGGCGGCGTGCTCCCGGAGGTCGTGGTCGCCTACGAGACGTACGGCCGGCTGAACGATGAAAAGACCAATGCGGTTCTCGTCTGCCACGCGCTCTCGGGCGACGCGCACGCGGCCGGTCACCACGGGGGGGACGAACGGCCCGGGTGGTGGGACGGGCTGATCGGCCCGGGGAAGGCCCTCGACACGGACCGGTTCTTCGTGATCTGTTCGAACGTCATCAGTGGCTGTCAGGGATCGACCGGCCCGTCCTCGATCGATCCCGTCACGGGCCGGCCCTACGGTGCCCGCTTCCCCGTGATCACGGTTCGAGACATGGTCGCGGCGCAGCGGGCGCTGGTCGCCGGGCTCGGCATCGGGCGGCTCAATGCGGTCATCGGGGGCTCGATGGGCGGTATGCAGGCCCTGCAATGGACCGTCTCGTACCCGGATGCCGTTCAGCGGGCGGTCGTGATCGCCGCGACGGGCACCTCCTCGCCCCAGCAGATCGCGTTCAACGAGATCGGTCGGCGGGCGATCATGACCGACCCGGCCTGGAGCGGGGGAGACTACCTCGACCGGGGGGAGCCCGAGGCCGGTCTCGCCCTGGCCAGGATGGTCGGGCACGTCACGTACCTCTCGGACGAGTCCATGCACGAGAAGTTCGGCCGCCGCCTGCAGGGCCGAGAGAAGTTCGGGTTCGGCTTCGCGACCGATTTCGCGGTGGAATCGTATCTCCACCACCAGGGCGAGTCGTTCACCCGTCGGTTCGACGCGAACTCGTACCTCTACATCACCAAGGCACTCGACTACTTCGACCTCTCGGTCGACGGCTCGCTCGCGGCCGGCCTCGCGGAGGTCACCGCGAAGGTGCTCGTGGTCTCCGTCTCGTCGGACTGGCTCTACCCGCCGTACCAGTCGCAGGCCCTGGTCGAGGCCCTGGCCGCGAACGAGGTCGAGGTCGAGTACTGCGAGATCGCGTCGAAGTACGGACACGACGCGTTCCTCCTCGAGACCGGCCAGCTCAACTACCTGGTCGGCCGCTTTCTCTCGCGGATCGAGGTGCGGGACGTCATGACCTCCGGGGTTCCCGCGCTGGAGACGGGCACGGTCCTCGTTGAGGCGGCCCGGGTCATGATCGATCACGGCGTCAACCATCTCCCCGTGCTCGGCCCGAACGGAGCCCTCGCCGGGATCGTCACCTCGTGGGACATCGCGAAGGCGGTCGCCGGTGGGATCACGAGTCTTGCGGGGGTCATGACCCGCGACGTGATCACGGTCGGGCCCGATGCAACGGTCGGCGAGGCGGCGGCAAGGATGGAGTCGCATTCGATCTCGGCGCTGCCGGTGGTGGACGAGGACAAACGCGTGATCGGCATCGTTTCGTCCGAGGCCCTGAGCCGGCTGGTGGGGAGATGCCGATGAGAGTCCTCGGGATCCACGCGGACTTCTTCCGCTACCGGGCCACGAAGCGGACCCGCATGGCCGAGGAGGTCGCCATCCTCGAGGACGGCCAATCCGACTGCTGCGTCCTCTTCACCTGCGTCGAACGGGGGGACGAGCGGGAGCCGGCGGAGATCGTCGAGCGAGCGGCCGACGAGGTGCTGGTCCGGCTCGGCCNNCGGCGTGGACCGCGTCGTGGTCTACCCGTACGCCCACCTGACGCCCGCGCTCTCGGCACCGGCGGTCGCCCTCTCCGTGCTGAACGCGTTTGTGGCCGCCCTCGCCGAACGGGGGGTCACGGTCAAACGAGCGCCGTTCGGCTGGTACAAGGAGTTCGAGATGAAAGGAAAAGGTCATCCCCTCGCCGACTTCTCGCTCGGCGTCTGTCCGCATTCGCTCCACGACTGCGATGCGTCCTGCCCGTTCTGTCACCACCCGCTCCGTACGGCGGACCTCGAGGCGAACGATGAGTCCTGACGCCCGCGAGGCATTGCTCCTGCTCGGCTGCCCCGAAGTGCCGGTCCAGCAGGCACTCGCCCTCTACCTGCTCGGACGGCTCAAGGCCGCCGACTATGCGGTCACGTGTGCCGGGAACCCGGCCGTGCTCCAGCTCCTCCGCGTCTCCGACCCCGACCGGCATTACATCGGCCCGGTCGTGGAGATCGAACGGTGCATCGGCGAGCTCGCCGAAAAGAAGCGGACACCGACGCTCTGCGTCGCGTTCGCCCATAGCGACGCCGGTCTCACGTTCGCGGCGACGGCGCGATATCTGTTGCCGGAGGCGCGGTTCGTCCTGCTCGCCTTCGGCCGCGAGGCCGAGACCCTGGCCGGGCTGGCGACGTTTCCCTGCGAGAAGATCGTCGATGTGGCGGTGCACAACCCGACCAAGCTGAAACGTCGGATCGACGAGGTCTTAGCATGACCTGCGTAGAGGATCTACCCTACGAAGTCATCCTCTCCAAGGCCTCGTTTGCCGAGTGCCGCGAATACGTCGAGAAACACTGCCCGCGGTACTGCCACGTGGACCCGGGGTTCCGGCTCTTCGACAAGTACATGATCGGCGTCCCGCCGATCGCGATCGGGGTCGACGGCAACGCCGTAGTCTTTCCGTTCACGAAGCCGTGCTACGGAACCTTTCTGCTGCGGATCGAGGACACCGAGGAGATCGCTCGCCTGGCGCCGCGTCTGAAACCGCGGTAAAAGGGAGAAGGCTCCGACAGCTGCGATTGGGGCCGCAGTATCGCGAGCGGGCTGGTCCCGATCGGGGCCTCGCGCACCTGGAGCTGCCGGCCGCCCCCGGAAACGGACTCCGGGCGACCGCGGAGGGGAACGCCGGGCCGAATTCGTGCACCACGGGAGGGACGAGCTCAAGCGTTAGAAGGACTCGCGCCGCTACCGGATCAGGAAACGGAAGCGGCGACGAACGACCACGGTGCCGCATCCCGGGGATGCAGGGGGCAGCGATTGGGACAGGAGCCTCCTCATTCCTCTGGAACAGAGGTCGGTGATTGTTCGGCCTCTGTCGCGGCCCGTCCGGACCCGCCGAGCTGGACCCGGTACCAGCCCGCGAGGAGAAGGCAGGAGAGGGCCACGAGCCACGAGTGGATCGCGCTCTATTTCAGCTCCTCGCCGGTCCTGCCCGCGAAATTGGAGCCCCGNNGGCAGACGAGTCCGACAAGCATGATCCCGTACCCGAGCTTGATGGTGGCATGGATCTGCTGTTCGCGGGTGCTGCCGTACCGCGACCGCGGAGCCGTGTCTTTGCGAATGGCTCGGGCCGCCTTCGTCCCGATCAGGGTGCAGGTACAATAGTTCGCGAGCTCCCGTATCGTTGCATCCAGCCCGGGCAGGGCCGTCGGATCGCCCCGTGTCCCGCCCGTCCCCCCCGAACAGTCCGCATCGCTCTCGTCCGTCTCACTCGTCATGGCTGCCATTCCCTGTCCGCGCGGTCGTGGTACCTGCACAGGTGATCCTGGGGCCGTCATGTCCGCACCGGGGCGCTCCCCGCATCCGCGACCGAATACCATCGATGTCCGCCGATGACGGTACCCCCGGGGTCCGGACCCGGAGGGACCGCGCCTTCCACGAGAATATCTCCCCTTCCTCGAAGGGACCTGGTCCTTTTCGTTCGTAGTAGCGATAATGGCGGCACGTAGCACAATCGTATATACTAATCGCGACGCTACTGCATGAGCGAACGAAGGATCCGTTTGAGTATTTCAGTCCGGTCGAAGGGACCCTCGACGTGATCGGGGGAAAGTGAAAGAC
>DUGU01000235.1 GCA_013331215.1 Methanoregulaceae archaeon | reverse complement strand
CCCCGGGGATAAGTACGGGAGAATCGTCGACCTGCTCGAGCGTCGCGCCCCCACGCCCATGTCCGTCACGGCAATCGCACGCGACATCGGCATCCCCCGCAATTCCGCCGCCAAGTACCTCGACGTCCTCGCTTCGAGCGGCGACGTGAGCATGGAACGGTTCGGGCAGAAGAAGCTCTACCGGCCGTCGCCGCGAATCCCGCTCCCCGAACTCTTCGAACGGCTCTCCAGCGCGATCGTGATCCTGAACGCCGACCTGCAGATCCGCATGATGAACTCGAGCTTCGTCACGCTCCTCGGCATTCTCCCCGGACGCAATGTCATCGGCACTCCGCTCTTCGACCTGGACCTCCCACTCTTCGCCGAACCCGTCGTCCGGCGGAATATCGAGCGGGTACGGCAGTCGGAGACCTACCTCCCCGAGATGCAGCTGATCGAGGAGGAGACCGACCGGATCTTCCTGGTCGAGTTCGCCCCGGTCGTGACGCAGATCGGCAACCCGGGGATCATTGTCGGTCTCCGCGACATCACCGCGCTCAGAAAGGCCGAGACCGCCCTGAAGTACACGGAGAAGAAGATCGCGACCCTCTTCGAAACGGTCCCGAGCGGCATCCTCATGTTCGCTGCCGACGGCACCATCCTCAACGCGAACGCCGCATCGCTCGAGATCCTCGGCCTGAAGGCATTCGACGATCTCGGCGCCGCGAACATCTTCACCATCGCCTGCGTACCGGAGCGGCTGGAGTCGCTGGTGCGGGGCGCTCGGGCGGAAGAGCTCGAACTGGCCTGCGACTTCGACCGCATGAAGCAGGACGGTATCGCGAGCGCGAAGTCGGGCGTGGCCTACTTCAATGTGATCTTCACGCCGATCCGACCCGACAGCGGGAGGCGGCCGGACGAGTTCGCGGTCCTCTTCAGGGATATCACCCGGGACCGGCAGCAGCGCAAGGACCTGACGTTCATGGAGACCCGGTACCACTCGTTCTTCGAGCAGGCCTGCAACGGCGTGATCATCTACAAACCGATAGATGATGGAGACGACTACATCATCACGGATCTCAACCGGGCGGCCGAGCAGCACCTCGGCGCGCCAAAGGCCGACCTGGTTGGCCGAAAGGTCTTCGAGCTCTTCCCGGACCTCATCGAGTACGGCGTCCGCGGGGCGGCGCGGGGTCCTGCAGACAGAGAAACCGGTCTTTCTCCCGCCCCTCAGGTACCGGCGGGAACAGGACGTCTGGATCTGGCACTACGTCTTCAAGCTCCCCTCGGGCGAGCTCGCCTCCTTCATGATCGATGTCTCCGAGAACCTGAAGAACGGGTGAGGGCCTGCGATGGAACCCGGAGGCGCTTCCCCTGCCGATAGGCGCTCGCGGGCCGTCCTGGCATGGGGATCCGTGGAACTCCCCGGTCGCCGCCTCACGTACCCCTCCTGCTGCTGCGGTAGGTACTTCGCGTCGAGCCCTGCGAGGGGGCCCTGCGCAACGACGGGATGCGTGCTTCGATGGGGGAAAGAGTAATCCGTCACCGATAAGCAATCGAGAGCGGCCACGGCCTCCGGGGGCCGGAGGGACCCGCGCGCCCAGACACCGGACCACGCCGCATATATAAATAGGCGGATGATTTTCAGAGGATCGACCGGTGATGTCGGCCGATCCGCCCCGTCTTGGTATATTAGGTGATTCTCCAGTGATCAATAGTAATCCGAGCCTATAACCCCTGACGGCAGAACCTTTCTCTGTGGACTGAGCGTCCACCCCCGGAGAGCCGGGACGACGGCGCCAGGGAGACCACGGCGCGGCGGACCCGGTTGCCGGGGGCGAGGCCGTTCAGACGCTCCTCGCGCGGCGACCAGGCGAACCTCGCCTGCCGGCACCATGCACAGCACGTTACCGGGCTAGTGTATGGGCTGGCGGCCGGCGCAGGCAACAGACAGGTGATGAAAAGCATGGACAGACTGAAAGGAAAAGTAGCAATCATCGTCGGAGCAACCTCGGGCATCGGGGAGGCCATGACCAATCTCTTCGCGCAGGAGGGCGCAAAGGTCGTCTTCACCGGCCGGCGCGAGGAACTCGGCAAGAAGATCGAGGCCGACGTCAGGGCGAGGGGCGGCGAGGCCACCTTCCGGAGGGTCGACGCGAACAGCGAGGCCGAGCTCGAGGCGCTCGCCGACTTCACCGCGGAGAAGTACGGGAAGATCGATATCCTCTGCAACAACGCCGGCATCCTGATCAGCAACGAGTTCACGCAGATAGACCTCGAGAAGGACTTCGACGCGACCATCGCGACGAACCTGCGCTCGCAGTTCGCCATGTGCAAGCACACGATCCCCTACATGATCAGGAACGGCGGGGGCTCGATCGTCAACACCGCGTCCATCGGCGCGTTCTTCGCCATGCCGTTCCAGGTCAGCTACGCGGCCTCCAAGGCGGGCGTCAAGCAGATGACGCGCTCGCTCGCCATCGCATACGCCGACAAGAACATCCGGGTCAACTGCATCTGCCCCGGGCTGACCCACTCGGGCATGGAGAAGTCCGGCGACGCGTTCGACAACGCCGTGCTCCCCCTCGTCCCGGTGAAACGGGCGGCCCAGCCGATCGAGATGGCCTACGGCGCGCTCTACCTGGCATCCGACGAGGCGTCCTACACCACTGGCCACGACCTCATCATGACCGGCGGCCTGGGGCTCCAGTAAGACCATCGTCTGGAGGGAACGCCCAGCCTTTTACGATGCCTTGGCAGTGACCCCTCGCTCTTTTTGTTCCCGCGTTTCCCGTCCCCCTCACCACGCTTCCGGACGAAATGGGGAGTGCGGCACCGGACAGGGTCGGACCGGCGACCGGATTTGTGCCGTCAGCACGCGCCGCCGAGTCGGCCGGCTTCCCGGCCCACATCTCTGGCTCGAGCCCGCAGACGACACGGCGCCTGTGCACGAGCTCTCTCGCGCAGACCTCCTCGATCTCATGAAAGTGATGGCGGAGGCTTCACCTGGTCCGAGTTAATCTCAGGTAGTGGCGGACGGTGAAGCAGCCCGCAACAGGTTACACGTTCGGAAGGGCTGACCGCCACCGCCCGTTTTTACCGCCGCACGGACAGAGAAACTGTAAACAATTTTGCCGATACTCATCACGGAAGCCTGAGGAGGCCCGCGTACTCGGCCGGGGCGTCGAGCCAGTCGAGGGGTATCCGTTCCTCGACGAGGTCGTAGAGGGTGTAGTCGGGGAGGATCCCGAGCGGCAGGACGTCGGGAGGTGCAACCCGCCGAAGCGACGGCACGGCCGGGTACGACGGGTTCGGCACGAACCCGCGATCGGCGAGCTCGTAGTACGCGGCCCCCCGCATCACCTCGTACGGCTCGTACTTGCTCGCGAACGAACGCGAGACCAGGTTCGCCATCACGAGCTCCCGCTCGTCCGGGTTGATCGTGACGTGGCCGTACCCCGGCGGGATCAGCACGACTGTTCCGGCCCCGGCCTCGATCAGGGCCGCGTCCGAGAGGTCCGGGCGCTGGAGGAGGTAGTGCGCACGGCCGCTCATGACCTCGTAGACCTCGGGATACGGGACGCCGGACTGGCTTTCCGGGTGGTAGTGCCCCTTGGTCTTGACGAACTCGTTGCAGAAGAGGCCCGGCGGGATCCGGGTGATGTCGTATCGGACATGCTGGTCGGCCATCCACCGCCGGTCGCCGTCGGACCGGGCGACGTCGCGGTACATGTAATAGATGGGGCCGGGGATCCGGCAGCCCGGGTCCGCGGTCATCCCCGCCAGTTCGGACCCGTCCCGCGCCACGGGCGCGGGGAGGTCGGCGTCGGTCCAGCCTGGTATCATGCCGACGTCTTTCTGCGTCGGTACAGATAATACCCGCCGCCGATGACGATGATGGCGATGACCGCGAGGACGATCGGGGAGGTGAGGAGGGCGCCCATGCCGCCGCTGGCGGTGACGGAGACGGGGACCTTCATGGTATCGGAGATCTGGGAGTTGTCGAGGGCGTCGCGGTACCGGACCTCGGAGTCGAGGCCGTACTGCTTCGCCGTCGCGGCCGTATCGGCCGAGACCTCGAAGCGCGCGGTCTTCTCCTCGCCGGGTGCCATGTCGCCGAGGTAGGCCGTGTCGTCCGAGGACGTGAACGGGTCCACGGCCGAGAGCCGCGCCTGGGCAGCCGCTACCGGCGCCGCGCCCGTGTTCCTGTACACGACCTCGAGCACCTGCTTCTCGCCGGCCGCGACCGCGGCCGGTGTCGAGACCACGGCGAAGCCGATCTTGCCGCCGATGGGCACGCCGATCGTCACGGGACGGCCGGTGCGGTTGATCCCGTCGCGGTCGTCGTAGCTGACCACGATGTCGATCGGGTACGACTGGGCCGCGGCCTCGGAGGAGACGGCGACCTTATAGCGGAGCTGCACGGTCTGGCCCGGGGCGAAGGCGCCGACGTAGGCGGAACTGTCGACCGGGGTGATGGGCGACTGGCCGTTCCGGACGACACGGACGATGGCGTTGGTCGCGGGCTCGGCACCGGTGTTCGTGACCGTGAGGTTGAGATAGCCCTCGGTCCCGACGTTGAGCGACTCGGTCTTCACGTCAGTGACCGAGAGCACGACCTCCGACCGGACGGTCAGGGCCAGGGGGATCGTCTCGTGGACGTCCTGATACTGGTAGTCGATCGAGTCGCCGCCGATCTGCTCGGCCGAGGCGAGGTAGGTGTAGGTGAGCGCCATGGGCAGGGTGTACGTGCCCGAGGCCGTGCCCGCCGGGATGCGGACCGTGAACGTCGCCTTCGCGGCAGCACCGCCGAGGATGTCGCCGATCATCTGCGGGTCCGATTCGACGGCGATGCCGTTCGTGCCGGCAAGCCCGACGGTCACGGACTTGGCCGTGTTCGGCATGTCCGTGCGCTCGACCACGGTCGAGCCGACCATCTTCGAGTCGATGAGACCGGTGTTCTGGATGACGACGTTCAGCGGCACGGTCTGGCCGGCCGGGACCTCGTTCGACCCCGCGATCGAGGCCGAGAGCGAGGGACCGCCCGACGTGTACTTCGAGCCGGCCGCCGCCGGTGACGCGATGAGGGCAGCGATGAGGAGCGCGGCCACCGCGCACCCGATCACCGTCCGGAGGATTCCGCTCGTTTGCATGTAAAACTGACTCCGATGCATTCTGCTCATACACAAACGACATCCGATTATTTAAATGGATCGTCCATTGGTCACACATACATGATGCCCATGCGGGGCACACACGACATCAAAGACTATATAGTGACGTGAACAATGGATATACCAATGACCCGTCTCGACGCCGATCTCACGCGTGTCCGTGAGATTCTCCGCGAGCGGATGCAGGGCATGTCCGTGACCGAGATCGCAGCAGCGCTCGGGAGAAACAAGCACTCCGTGGGGCGGTATCTCGATGTCCTCCGGGCTTCGGGACAGGTGGAGATGCGATCGTTCGGCATGGCCAAGGTCTTCACACTCGCAAAACGCCTTCCGGTCGCGTCCATGCTCTCGATCGCGGACGAGCCGATCCTGGTTCTCGACGAGGAACGGCGCGTGACCGAAGGGAACGATGCAGCCCTCCGGCTCCTGGCGCTGCAGCGGGAGCGGGTGATAGGGCAGCGGCTCGAGTACCTGCCCGTTCCCGATCCCCTCCTCCACGACCTGGTCAGGCACCTCGACCGGGCTGCGGCCGGCAAGGCAACGACCAACGAGATCCATATCGACGGCGAGGACGAGCGCTGGTACTGGTGCCGGGCGATCCCGATGGTCTTCGAGCAGGGCGAGCGCGGAACCGTCCTCGCCCTCGCCGACGTCACCGAACAGCGACGGGCTGCGGAGGCGCTCGCCGCGTCCGAGACGCTCTTCCGCGGTCTCGCCGAGAACGTGCAGGACGGCGTCCTGATCTACCGTGGCGATAAGCTCGTCTTCGCGAACCGACGGGGGAACGAGCTCTTGGGGGGAGACGTGGCCAGGTGTGACCTGTCCGGTTGTGTCGCAGGGCCCGACCACGAACGAGCCGCGGCCGTGATCGCAGCGCACATTGCCGAACCGCTCCACCCGCGTGAATTCCGGTGCTGGGTCCGCCGGCCGGATAAATCCGAACTGTATCTCTATGCGCGCCTCTCCGCGGTCGAACACGAGGGCGAGATCACGCGGTATCTGGTCCTGACCGATCTGACCGGGTGGCAGCAAGCCGAGGAGGCGCTACAGAAGCAGGCGATCTTCGTTCGGCACTTCATCGACGAGTTTCCCCACCCCTTCTACGCGCTCGACGGCGATGGCGTCTTCGTCGAGTGCAACGACGCCTTCGCCAGCATGGTCGGCCGGGGCAGGACGGAGGTGCTGGGTGCAACCGTGGACGAGGTGATCTCCGAGGAGGACCATGCTGCCTTCGTCGCGACCGACGACGAGGTGCTCGAGCATCCAGGGGAGCGGGTCTACTGCACGACGTTCTCCGCCGCCAGCGGGGAACGCTCGCGGTTCCTCGTCCGCAAGTCGAGCCTCCGTGTCGGGGAAGACGGGACGCCGGTCCTGGTCGGAGTGATCATCGACCATTCCGCCCTTATCCCGGGCTCTTGAATCGTTTTTGCCACATTTGATCAGTAAAGTATATACATGTACATTCCTTCATGATGTACAATGTTATACAACATTGTATTGAAAATAACAGCGAACGGAGCCGACCAGTGACTCGACCTCCTGCCCCGTCCACCAGCGAGGCGGCCTTCGTCGGGGCTCTGCGTGGCGCAACGGAACCGCTTCTGACTCCTGTGGTCTGGACGATACCGCTTGCGGGGAGGTCTCCCGTGCGCCTCTACGCGGCCTTCAGGGAGCCGGTCGGCTTCCTCCTCGAATCGATCGAAGGGCCCGGGGAGCTCGCCCGTCACTCGTTCATCGTGCCCGCCCCGCGCCTCGCGGTCCGGCTTCACGAGGACAGGACCGAGATCTCCGGCGAGCCGGATGCGGTGGCCCTCGCCGGCGATCTCAAGGGCGCGACCGTGATCGAACGGCTCCGGGATCTATGCTCGCGGTTCCAAGTCGCCGACCTGCCGGCTCCCCGTCTCGCGGCCGGATTTGTCGGTTCGTTCTCGTACGAGCTCGCGGCCGCCCTCCATCGGAACTGCTCCGCCTGCCCGGAGGGCCGAGCCGACGGGGCTCTCATACGCCTCTACCTCGGAGGCGACCTGCTCGTGATCGACCATTCGGCCGACACCTGCGCGCTCGTCACCGCACCGATCGTCGCGCCGGGCGACGACCTCTCGGCCGCCTACTCCAGAGAGCTCGGACGGCTCGCATCGATGACCGAGCGGTTTGATGCGGTCCCGCCGGGCGAGGACGTATCCGTGTACCGGCCAGATCGCGACAGGCGGACGTCGGCTCCGCCCTCGGAGACGGATCGGGCCTCCTTCGAGGCCGCAGTCTCGTCGGCCCGCGCGCATGTCCGCGCCGGGGACTGCCTACAGGTCGTTGTCTCCCGCCGGATCGACCGGCCGTTCTTCGGAGATCCGCTGGCCGTCTATCGGGCGCTCCGGGCCCGGAACCCCGGCCCCTACCTCTACCTCGTCGAGGAGGACGATCGGGCGGTCGTCGGCGCGAGCCCGGAGATGCTCCTCCGGGTCGAGGGGCGGCGGGTCACGACGGTGCCGATTGCGGGAACGCGCCCGCGAGGGGGAACTCCCGATGAGGACGCCGCTCTCGCGGCCGAGCTCCTTGCCGACGAGAAGGAGCGGGCCGAGCACCTGATGCTCGTCGACCTGGCCCGGAACGATCTCGGACGGATCGCTGCGACCGGTTCCGTCGCAGTCGGACCGTTCATGGAGGTCGAACGGTACTCGCACGTCCAGCACCTCGTCTCGACCGTGACCGCGACCCTCCGCGACGACTGCGACCGGTTCGACGCCCTGGCGGCCTGCTTCCCGGCCGGTACCGTCTCCGGTGCGCCGAAGCTCCGGGCGATGTCGATCATCGAGGCCCTCGAACCGGCACCCCGCGGGACCTATGCCGGCGCGGTCGGATACCTCGACCTCGCAGGGACCATGGACCTCGCGATCGCCATCCGGACCGCCATCCTCCAGGACGGCGTCGCATCGGTCCAGGTCGGCGCGGGGATTGTCGCCGACTCGGTCCCCGCCAAGGAGTACGAGGAGACCCGGGTGAAGGCCCTCGGTGTCCTCTCGGCTCTCGCGGCCGCGGAGGCGGGTCCGTGAAGGTGCTCCTGGTGGACGCCTTCGACTCGTTCACCTACAATCTCTTCCAGCAGCTCGGCCGTCTCGGGGCCGACGTCGTGGTCGAGACGATCGATGCCCCCCTCGAACGGCTCGCCGAGCACGGGTGCGCGCGGGTCGTCCTCTCGCCGGGTCCCGGCGGCCCCGATGAGGCGGCCCGGTTCCGCGAGGTGCTGGAGGTTCTCTCGCCCCGCATCCCGACCCTCGGTGTCTGCCTCGGTCACCAGGCGATCTGCGCCGCCTTCGGCGGGCGGGTCGGACCGGCCGCGACCGTGGTCCACGGGAAGCCTGCGACCATCGATCACGATGGCTGCGGCCTCTTTGCGGGAGTTCCCTCCCCCTTCTCCGCGGTCCGGTACCACTCCCTCGCCGTCGATGAGTCGAGTCTGCCCTCCGACCTCGTCGTGACCGCGCGGGCCCGCGAGGACGGTGTCGTCATGGGGGTCCGGCACCGGCATCTTCCGATCGCCGGCGTCCAGTTCCATCCCGAGTCCTGCCAGACCGCCGGCGGTGACCGGATCGTCGCGAACTTCCTCGCCGACGGAGGGGCGGCGCAATGATCCGGGCAGCCCTCGCCGAAGCCGTGCAGGGACGCGAGCTCCCGCCGCCCCTCGCGGCCGGCGCGATGCAATGCATGATGCGCGGCGAGGCGACCGACGGCCAGATCGGCGGGCTCCTCGCGGCGCTCCGGACCCGGGGCGAGACCTCGTCCGAGCTCGCCGCGTTCGCCCGGACCATGGAGGAGTTCATCGTCCGCGTCCGTCCCACGGTGGCGGGGCCGCTCGTCGATACCTGCGGGACCGGCGGGGACGGAATGGCCACCTTCAACATCTCCACCGGCGCGGCGCTCGTCGCCGCCGGTGCCGGCGTCGCCGTGGCAAAGCATGGAAACCGGGCCGTCTCGTCGCGATGCGGTTCGGGTGACGTCCTCGAGGCGCTCGGTGCGAGGCTTCCGCTCGGTCCCGAGGACGCGGCTCGGACCCTTGACGAAGTCGGGATCGTCTATCTCCACGCCCCCGACCATCACCCGGCCCTCCGGCATGCGGCCGGGGTCCGGCGCGAGCTCGGGATCCGGACCGTCTTCAATCTTCTCGGACCGCTGCTGAACCCGGCCGGTGCCACGGCCCAGCTCCTCGGGGTCTACGACCCGGCGCTCGTCGTGCCGGTCGCGGAGGCGCTCGCGGAGCTCGGGCGGGACCGGGCGTTCGTGGTGCACGGCGACGGGCTCGACGAGCTGACCACGACCGGTGAGAGCGTGGTGGCGGCACTCGACCGCGGGCGGGTGAAGACCATGACCGTCGCCCCAGAGGAGTTCGGGCTCGCCAGGGTTTCGCACAGAGCCCTTGCCGGCGGGGTGGCGGACGAGAACGCACGCATCCTGCTCAGGGCCCTCTCCGGCGAGGAGGGGGCGGCGCGCGACATCGTCCTCCTGAACGCCGCGGCCGCGTGCGTCCTCGGAGGGCGGGGGTCCCATCTCGCGGCCGGCCTCACGGCGGCCGAGGCGGCGATCGACTCGGGGGCCGCTCTCGACCGGCTCGAACGCCTGGTCCGGGCGACGGGAGGTGAACCGTG
>DUGU01000276.1 GCA_013331215.1 Methanoregulaceae archaeon | reverse complement strand
CGAGCGTCTCGTGCCGGTGCGGGACGGCCGTCGACCCGGCCGAGGTCGCGGCCGAGCTCCGGAGGATGACGGCCGGGGGATGATCTCCCTCGCTCTCTTCTATGACATTCGCTTGGCCGCGGCGGCACACGAGTCCCAAACAGGATCGCCGGTCGCGGCGAGCCGCCGTGGATCAATCGACCGGGGAAAAAGGGTCAGAGGTTGTTGAAGAGCCAGACGACGTCGGCGAGGTCGATACGGCCGTTGCCATTGGAGTGGAACGCCGGCACCGTCGCGATGGGTTCACAAATTAACCCGGCCCAGATCCTCTCAATCCAACGGCCCTGCCCTTGCTCCAACACGAGGAAAAACATGACATCGCTCGCCGGCGTTGTGGCCGGCTTCTTTCGCGACCGCCTCGGGAGAGGTCAGCGTGAACATTGAATCGTGGGCGACCGCGGCCACGGTCGCGGCCGGCCTGGCCGTAACCTTCCGGCTCGGCATCTGGTTCTACGACCGGAGGGCCGAAGCCCTGCTCGCGGTCGTCCGGTCGTTCTGCGCCGAGGTCGCGGTCTACCACCGGCTGAACGCGGACGGGGAGATCTCGGACGATGAAGCGCGGGAACTAGCCCCAGTCGTCGGCCGGTTCATCGCGGACCTCGAGGCCCTCGGCGAACTGGTCTGCCGGCAGGAGCCGCCGCGATAACCCTGGTGGTGATCGGGGCCCGGGACTCGTCCCCGGCCCACCGGGTGGCGGCGGACGTCGTCTGCGACGGAACGACCAACGTTGCCGTGCTGGCGAAGGTCCGGGCCGTCCCGAACCGGGAGGTCGAGCTTCGCACCGGCCGGTTCGACGCGAACGCGGGATATACTTCGGCCGGAAACCGGTACCTGCGGCCGGCCGAAAACGTGACGGTGCGGGGTATCGGTCCAAGCCTCACCCGGCTCGTGGCCGAGAACGAGCCGTGCCGGATCGCGGTCGACGCCCGGCGTCACGCTCGCGAACTTCGGCGGCTTCGGGTACGTCGGGGTGCAGGACACGGCAGACCGGCTCACGTGCGAGGACCTGTACGTCACTCATGCCATCAACGGCGCGTATCTTCCGTTCGGGAAGAAGGGCGGGTGCGCGGCCGCGTTCATGGTGTGGGGTCGGGAGGGTCGCACCGTCCGGGACCTGGTCTTCCGCCGGTGCTCGGTCGAGCGCTCGTACCACCACGGCTTCAGCCTGAACCTCGTCGGGACGAGGGAGGGCGGGGGCTTTGCGAACATACTCTATGACCGGTGCCACGCCATCGGCGCCGGCTCCGGCCTCGAGCGGTGGAGCTGCGGGTTCGACATCCCCGACGCCGGCGACGTCGAGCGGATGACCGTGAGGGACTGCCAGGCCGTCAATTGCTACCTGGACGGCTCCCACCTCGACGGCAGCTGGGACGGCCACCGGCAGTGGGCGACGGACGTCCTCTCCGAGCGCTGCCGTGCGGCCGGCTGCGGCTGGCGCTCGGGCACGGGGCCGGCCGAGCTCTATCAGAGCGGCTTCCATGTCCAGTCGGCCCGGCTCCTCGACTGCCACGCCGTCCGCTGAAAAAAGGCCGGGTTCCTCTGCAAGAACGAGGAGGCCGGCGGTCTCGTCCTCGAACGCTGCCGGGATACCGGCTCGGCCTACGGCCTCGTCATCGAGTACGGCGGCAACCGGGCGAGGGTGGCGGGCTTCGTCTCGAACGGGGCGACTCGTCGGGCGCTGCAGATGGTCGGGAACGACGCGGAGGTCGAGGTCGAGATCCGGAACTTCGCCGGGGACGGCCGGCCCGTGCTCCTCGGCGTCACCGAGCGGTAAAGTTCGTCGACGCGCCGGGTCACACCGCAGACCTTGCACGTTACCGGGCGCGAGGGTATGCAATGAGAGGCAACCGGATTGCGATTGCGGTCGATCGGCCGATGGAGGCAGTCGATGTCCATCCGCCGTCTATTAACGCTGTGAACATGGCCGGGGTGAGGGTGGAATACTAGCCACCGCGGCCAGCGACGGGTACCGATGCCGGCCCTTAGAGATCGCGGTACGAGGTTGTTCGCCGGCTCACCTCGTCCACGACGATCCTTCGGCGCTCGAAATCAAACTCGATGAGGACGCGGTAGGAACCGACGTGGAGCGAATAGACAGGGTCTTCAGGGTGTGAAGTCCTGAGCTTCTTGATCTGCAGCCATGGCAGATCCTGTGCCTCCAGAGCCTTCAACCGGGCGGTGACCCGACGGCTGTCCTGGTGCTCGAGACCCTTGAGGTCCTTCAAGGCGCGGGCGGTATACGCGAGCGCGAACGTCATTCAAGCCCGAGTTCCGCGAGGACCTGGTCATGGGTGAATGTCCGGCCGTCCCGGCGGTCCTTTCGCGCCTCCTCGAGCTTCACGAGCTCGTCGTCGGTCAGGGGATCGGGGTCGATCGCCATGGAGGTCAGCCGTTCGATCACGTCGTTATACGTCTCGCGCGGGTGGATCTTCAGGGCATCGAGCCTCCCCTTGACCCCGTTCGATACCTTGATGGTCGCTTCCACTGCCATACACCACAGTGTAGCCCGGGAGACGATAAAAGGATCGACGGGCCGCCATCCCGCCGCCAGGGAACATGGGACGAGCGTATGGTGACTGCCTTTCGGACACGGGCTCGGCCTACAGCCTTGTCATAGAGTACGGCGGGAACGGGGCGAAGGTGGCGGGCTTTGTCTCCGACGGCGCGACGCGCCGGGCGCTGCAGATGGTCGGGAACGACGCGGAGGTCGAGGTCGAGATCCGGAACTTCGCCGGCGAGGAGCGGTCCGTACTGCTCGGCATCACCGAGCGGCTCGAGTTCGTCGACGCGTGGGGGCATGTCACGGACCTTGCACGTTACCGGACCCAGGGTTACCGGATGGCAGGCAACCGAGTCCGGCTTGTCACGGACCGTCCGATGGAGGTCGTCGAGATCCATCCGCCGTCAGCTAACACCGTTAACATGGCCGGTGTCTCGGTCGAGTAGTACCCGCCGCGGCCGACGATGGGATGATGAGAAACGCAAACGGGACGGCGTTCCCCCAGAGGCCAATCCGCGAGTACTGCCGTCCCGGCCCCGAAGGGCATCCAGCGTTGGCGCTGCGTACTGGTCTCTCGGGCGGCACAGCACCGTCACATACAGCGATAGTTGAAGGACGGCTGGCTCCCTCGGCACCGATGTCTCCCAAGTCAAGCTCGCTTTCGCACTCGACCTCGAGAACGTCGAGTACGAGCCCGGGGTCTTCCCCGGGCTCGTCTACCGGTCCGGGGCCGGAGGCACGGCGCTCGTCTTCGGGTCGGGGGCCGTGGTCGTCACCGGCACTCGATCGCTCGATACGGCGCTGCCAGCCGCGGACGAGCTCCTGCGCCTCGTCGAAACGGTCGGTAGCTGGATACGGACCTGATCAACGGCCACGACCAGCGCGGCACCGTCCACGCCATCACGGGGTCCCGACGCCCGCAGCCGATCGGCGACCTCGCGAGACCGGCCGCGCAGGCCGCCGCAGTACGTTATTCCGCCATTTTTTCCGGGGCGACATCCGGGTCTGACCGAAATGACCACAACCATCCACGAAAGCGAAGCGAGCGCTGACCGGGACCGGGACGAGGACCACCGCAAGATAGATCGATCAGATCCGAGCAATGTATAGTGTGGACCCATGAGCGACGCGACTGCCCCGGCCCTGGCGATTCAGAACGTGGTTGCGACCGTGAGGGTTGCGACCGTGCTCAACCTCGACGAGCTCGCCGAGCGGATACCCGGGGCCAGATACGATAAAAAGAAGTTCCCGGGGCTCGTCCTCCACAGGTCCTCGCCGAAAGTGGCCGCCCTGATCTATACCCCCGGGAAGATCGTGCTCACCGGCATGCAGCACCCGGATGTGCTCCCCTTCGCCTTCTCGAGCGTGCTCGAGGTCCTCCGGGCTGCCGGGGCCGAGCTCGAGCCGTTCGACCCGCCTCGCGTCGTCAATATCGTCTCGAGCGGCACGTTCGGCGATGGAATCGCACTTCAGCGGTTCGCCATCGCCATGAACCTGGAGCACATCGAGTACGAACCGGAGGTCTTCCCCGGGCTCGTTTACCGGGTTGCCGACCCCAAAGGCGTGGTGTTGGTGTTCGGGAGCGGGGCGTTCGTGGTCACGGGGACGCGGACGGAAGACCAGACCGCCCGGGTCGTGGCGGAGGTCCGGAACGCGATCGACCAGGCCGGCGCGTGGACTCCGGCCTGATGCGATCGGCTCCGTCGTGCGCCCGAGGGCATCGTCGGTCCGCGCATCGATCCTGATCGACGAATTCGCCCGGAATAGGTACATATCATGCAACGAACTGGACATACATCAGGCGGGGGGAGCCCGTGAACGCCCTTACCGCACCCATCGGGCCGGCCGACCCTGCGCCGCACCTGTCTCTGACCGTTACAAACATCGTGGCCTCCGTCAGGGTTGCCGACGTGCTGGACCTCGACCACCTCGCCCGCGTGATCCCGGGCGCGGATTACGATAAACGACGGTTTTCAGGGCTCGTCTATCGCAGGAGCTCGCCGAAGTTCGCGGCCCTCGTCTTCACCTCGGGAAAAGTGAACCTGGTCGGCGTGCGGCACCCCGACGCGGTCGCGCCCGCGCTCGCAGCTCTCCTCGAGGTCCTTCGGACGGCCGGTGTCGACCTCGCCCCCGACCCCCAGCCCCGGATCGTCAACCTCGTGGCGTCCGGCAGCCTCGGCACCGGCGTGTCTCTTCTCAAGCTCGCCTTCGCCCTCGATCTCGAGAACGTCGAGTACGAGCCCGAGGTCTTCCCCGGGCTCGTCTACCGGTCCGGGGCCGGAGGCGTGGCGCTCGTCTTCACGTCGGGGGCGATGATCGTCGCCGGCACCCTGTCGATCGACCAGGCGCAGGTGGTCTCGGACGAGGTCCGACATCTCGTCGACAGGGCCGGAGCATGGATTCGGACCTGATCGGGAGAGGTGCGGGCCGGCCCGTGCTCCCCGGCGTCACCGAGCGGCTCGAGTTCGTCGACGCGTCCGGGCACGTCGAGGATCTGAAGCGGTACCTGGCTCGAGGGTACGCGATGAGGGGCAACCGGATCGCAATTGCGGTCGATCAGGCCGAAGTCGGTCGTCGAGGTCCACGGGCCGTCTGTTAACAGTGTTAACATGGCCAGGGTCACGGTGGAATACTATCCCCCGCAGCCGGCGATGGGACGACGAGAGTACGAAAGCGCGAAGCACCTGCAGTTCAATCTGTAATCGATCAGCGAAAGAGCGGTGATGACGATGGATGATCACGAGGTCACGGAGACCGTCCGGACGGTCTGGGACCACTCCTCGACCACATACGATGACAATCCCGGCCATGGAATCGGGACCGTGGACGAGAGCGAGGCCTGGAAGCGGGAACTGGGCCGGGACCTGCCCTCCACCTCCCTGCGGGTGCTCGATGCCGGGTGCGGGACGGGTGCGATGGGCCTTCTCTTCGCGGAGATGGGGCACCGGGTGACCGGCATCGACCTGTCCGAGGGGATGATGGAGAAAGCCCGGAAGAAGGCGGAAGCGAGGAATCTCTCCCTCGATCTTCGGACCGGGAATGCGGAGCGCCTGCCGTTTCCCGACGGTTCGTTCGATCTCATCGTCACGCGTCACCTCCTCTGGACGCTCCCCCACCCGGAGATCGCGCTGAGGGACTGGCACCGCGTCCTGGTACCGGGAGGGAGACTGCTCGTCATCGACGGGATCTGGGATGATCACCGTCTCTCGACGCGCGTGAAGATGGGAATCAGTTCGGGAATGACCCGGATCTTCGGGCAGAAGAACACCCATCGCAGGTCCTACGATCGCGCCCTTCGAAGCCGGCTTCCCTACGAAGGGGGCGTGCCTCTGGAGTCGATGCTGGCCCTGCTCGACCGGGCCGGATTTCTCCCCCTGCACATCGGGGACCTGCTGTATATCCGCGACCTGCACAGATCGCAGCTCCCGTGGTACAGGCGGCTCGCGCAGGGGAAGACCTACTACGTCGTCGCTTCGATAACAGAGAACTCGTCCCGGGCGGCCGGCGTCACGATGGAGTACCTCCCGCCGCTGCCGGTTGAAGAAGAATGAGACAGTCGCTGCGAGCCCTCACGATCGGACCCCGAACTCATCGCGCGGTCGGCGGCCGAGAGGAGGGACTGCAGCTCGCCGCCGTACCGGATCTCGGGCGGAAGCGGGTTCGGGACGAAGGCGGCGTAGCCTTCGGGCTGGATGACGTCTCGGCCAGCGCGTTCGCTCTGCTGCTCCATCGATGTTCTGACATTGCTTCGCAGGTAAATTCTCATGCTGCCCTTGGC
>DUGU01000239.1 GCA_013331215.1 Methanoregulaceae archaeon | reverse complement strand
CACGGCGGCGGCCGCTTCGGTCTCCTCGCGGCGGATCGCGGCGAGCGCCGTGGGTGCCGTGCCGATGCCGCCGGCCTCGCCGTCGGTGGCGCAGGTGATTGTCACCCGGTCGCCCGCGTCCGCGTGGAGGGCGAGCGCCCCGCCGCAGCCGATATCGGCGTCGTCGGGGTGGGCGCCGAGCGCGAGGACGTTCATGGTGAGGGGTGGCCGCGAGAGGAGAAGGCGGTTTCCATGGCTGATCCCGACCGAAAGAATAACCATTATACTCCGTCCCCCCGGATCATTTCTCATGGCCCGGCCGCTTCCCGTCCTCTGTGCTCTCGTCCTCCTGCTCGTCCCGCTCCTCGCCGGCTGCCTCGGTGCGGGGCAGGCCGCGGTGCCGCCCGCGGCGAACGCGAGCCCGAACGGAACACCGGTTCCGAACGCCACCCACGGAGCCACCATGACGAACACGACCGCCACCCTGATCTTCCGCGACCCCGACCTCTCCTTCGAGCTCGTCCGGACCCTCGGCAAGGCCCTGGGGCACGGGGCCGACCTCGGCGAGAGCCTCGAGACGGCCCGCCGGATCGCCGCGCACGAGCCCGAGGGGCTCCGCCCCGTCCTCGACGCCTGGTACCGCGAATGGAACGCGACGGCCGAGCGCATCCACGCCATCGGCGTCGAGAGCGCGGCGAAGAACCACACGGTCAGCGCCGGGGAAGCCTACCTCCGGGCTTCGGAGTACTGCCGCGCCGCCGACTTCTTCCTCCGCGACGATCCGGCGAACCCCGAGATCGTCCGGCTCTGGGACGCCATGCACACGGACTTCGTGCGGGGCCTGACCCTCACGGGCGTCCGGTTCGAGGAGGCCGAGATCCCGTACGGGAACACGACCCTCCATGGCTACTTCTTCCCGGCGTTCGCTGACGGCCGCCGCGCGCCGACGGTCATCGTCCACCAGGGCTTCGACGGCACCGCGGAGGAGTGCTGGTTCGGCGTCGGTACCGACGCCGTCGCCCGCGGGTACAACGTCCTCGCCTTCGACGGTCCCGGGCAGGGCAGGGCCGTCCGCAAGCAGGGCCTCCACTTCCGCCCCGACTGGGAGGCCGTGGTCACGCCCGTGTTGAACTGGACCCTTGCCCGGCGCGACGTGGACCCCGACCGGGTCGTGCTCTACGGGATCAGCAGGGGCGGGTACCTCGCGCCCCGCGCGGCCGCGTACGAACCCCGGCTCCGGGCCGTGATCGCGAACGAAGGGGTCTACGACGTCTTCGAGAACGACGCGTCCGCGTCCCGGATGACGCCCGACCAGCTCCGCGACTTCATCGAGAACGAGCCCGACGCGTACAACCAGGCCGTGGCCGGGATGATCCGGAACAGCACCCAGCTCTACTGGGCCACCACGCACGGCCAGTGGGCCTTCGGCGTGAAGACGCCGGCCGAGCTGATGAAGGCCCACGAAGCCTACACCATGAACGGCTCGGTCGGCCGCATCCGCTGCCCGGTCCTCGTCCTCGATGTCGAGAGCGAGCAGTTCTTCGTGGACCAGAGCCGCGAACTCTACGACGCCCTGCAGTCAGACCGGAGAACGATGATCACCTTCGGGGCGAACGAGGGGGCCGGGCTCCACTGCCAGGCCGGCGCCCAGCTCCTGGGGAACCAGCGGATCTTCGACTGGCTCGACGAGGAGCTCGCGCGGGGAAGGGGTTGACGCCCACCTCCGCGTCCGGCGGTGCGATTCGGAAAGGATAACACCGGCCGCGCGCATCTCCTGTGCATGTCGCTCCCGATCCTGCTGGCCATGGCGCCCACGGCGCGATCGGCGCCGGGTTCGATCCGCAGCGCGCGGACCGGCGAAAGATATGATATCTGACAGGCGAGATTCAGAAAGAATTATGGCTTCCCCCTTCCGGGTCCTCCTGGTCGACGACGAGCCCGACCTGCTCGCGATCGGGAAGCTCTTCCTCGAGCGGGCCGGGCCATTCGTAATCGAGACCTGCGGCTCGGCCGGCGCCGCGCTCGACCTCCTCGCCCGCGAGCCCTTCGATGCGATCGTCTCGGACTACCAGATGCCGGAGATGGACGGCATCGAGCTCCTCGCGTTCGTCCGGAAGGGGCACGGGAACCTCCCGTTCGTCCTCTTCACCGGGAGGGGGCGGGAGGAGGTCGCCATCCAGGCGATCGACGAGGGCGCGGACTTCTACGTGCAGAAGGGCGGGGATCCCGAGGCCCAGTTCGCCGAGCTCGCGTACAAGACGAGGGTCGCGATCGAGCGCCGCGCCACTGAGCGGGTGCTCGAGGAGCGCGGGCGGCGCTTCCGCGCGCTGATCCAGAACTCCTCGGACATCATCCGCATCATCGACAGGGATGGACAGATCGCCTACGATTCGGACTCGGGCGCGCGAATCCTCGGGTACCCGCCAGGGTCCGTGCTCGGCCACAGCCCGCTCGAGTTCGTCCACCCCGACGACCGCACGCTCGTCGGCGATGCCCTCGCGGCGGTCTACGCCGGCACCAGCCCTGGCACGCCGACCGGGTTCCGGCTCCGGCACGCCGACGGCCGCTGGATCGCGGTGGAGTCGGTGGCCGTCAACCTGATCGGGACGCCGGGGGTGGACGGGGTCGTGACGACCACCTGGCCGGTCGAGGCCCGCCGACGGGCCGAGGAGGCCCTGCTGCTGAGCGAGCGCCGGTTCCGGCGGGCCGAGGAGATCGCCGGGGTCGGGCACTGGGAACTCCACCTCGAGACCGGAACCGTCCACGCCTCGCGGGGTGCGCAGGCCCTCTACGGGATTCACGGCGACGAGCATCCGCTGGCCGACATCCAGGGGGTGCCGCTGCCCGAGTTCCGCCTTATGCTCGACCAGGCCATGCAGGACCTTGTGGAGCAGGGGCGGCCGTACGAGGTGGAGTTCACGATCCGGCGCGTGGACGACGGGCGGCGGCGGCAGGTCCGCTCGGTCGCCACGTACGACCCGGACCGGCAGACCGTCTTCGGCATCCTGCACGACGTTACCGATCTCCGCGAGACCGAGGCGGCCCTCCGCCGGGCGAACCGGACGCTGACGCTCCTCACGGGGATCACGCGGCACGACATCGACAACCAGCTCGCCGTACTGCGCGGGTACCTCTCCCTCGCCCAGGTGGAGGAGAGTCCCCCGGCCGTCGCGGCCTTCCTCGAGCGGAGTATGGCGGCCGCGGAGCGGATCGCGGCCCTGATCCGATTCACGGGGACCTGGGAAGGGATCGGCTCCCGCCCGCCGGCCTGGCTGGACGCCCGGGATATGGTCGAGGAGGCGGCGCAGGTGGCGGCCGCGAGCGCCGTGCACGTGACAAACGATCTGCCGGCAGGGCTCCGGGTCTGGGGCGGGGCGCTCTCCATGAGAGTCCTGGCCGGCCTGATCGAGAACGCGCTCCGCCACGGTGTCTCGGTCACGACGGTCCGGTTCTCGGCCGAAGAGACGGGGGAGGGCGACCTCGTGATCGTCTGCGAGGACGACGGCGTGGGCGTACCGGCGGACGAAAAGGAGCAGATCTTCGGGCGCGGGTACGGCTCGAACACCGGGCTAGGGCTGTTCCTCGCCCGTGAGGCTCTCGGGCTGACCGACATCGCCATCACCGAGACCGGAACCCCGGGCGAGGGGGCCCGGTTCGAGCTCACCGTGCCCCCCGGCCGATGGCGGCGCGAGAACGGCAACGGATCGCCGTGAGCGCCGTGGGAAGACGCCGCGCCCGGAGTGATCCTTAATACTGGGCACAGGGAACCATAGGCATGGACGGCGGTCCTGCGGCCGGCGCTCCGGCCGGCCTCTCCGATGCGGAGGCCCGCGCCCGGCTCGAACGGTTCGGCCCGAACAGGGTCGCGCCGATCCGGGAGGTCACGTTCGCGGGCATCGCGAAGGAGGAGCTGGCCGAGCCCATGATCCTCCTCCTTTTCGTGGTCGGGGTCGCGTATACCATCCTCGGGGAGCTCGGCGACGCCCTGACCCTCTACGCGATCATCGCGACCCTCGTCCTGGTCGAGATCTGGACCGAATATCGGGCCAAGAAGGCGATCTCGTCGCTCGCGACCCTCGCCGCACCGGCCACGAGGGTCATCCGCGACGACCGGGTCGCCGAGGTCCCGACGGAGGACGTGGTCCCCGGAGACCTGCTCGTGCTCGTTCCCGGGACGCGAATCGCGGCGGACGGCCGCCTCGCGTCGTCGGTCAGCCTGCGTGTCGACGAGTCCGCCCTGACGGGCGAGTCGTTCCCGGTGGAGAAGGCGGCCGGCGACGATGCCTTCTCCGGGACGCTCGTCCTCGCCGGCGAGGGCCTGCTCGAGGCCGTTGAAACGGGGGTCCGGGCACGGATCGGGCAGATCGCGAAGGAGGCGCAGGAGGTCCGACAGCCGAAGACCGCGCTGCAGCTCGGGATGAAGTCGCTCTCCAGGACGCTCGCCGTCGTCGCCGTCCTCTTCTCGGTCGCCATCCCGCTGGC
>DUGU01000044.1 GCA_013331215.1 Methanoregulaceae archaeon | reverse complement strand
GCCGCTCGCCCTCCTTGGTGAACGCGACCACTGACGGGGTCGTGCGCGCCCCCTCCGCGTTCGGGATCACGACGGGCTGACCGGCCTCCATGATCGCCATGCAGGAGTTCGTGGTTCCGAGGTCGATACCGATCACTTTCTCAGTTGCCATTGTGGTTACTCCCTGTTCTGTGAGACTGCGACCTTCGCATACCGGATGACCCGGCCGTTCAAGCAGTACCCCCGGGCCACTTCGTCGATCACGGTCCCCTCCGCCGCATCGGACGGAACGGCCGCGATCGCCTCGTGGAGGGCCGGGTCGAACGGCTCGTTCAGGCAGGCGATCGGGGTTACGCCCCGCCGTTCGAGGACGGCCCCGAAGAGCTTCCGGATCTGGGCAAGGCCCGTGCGGAGCGCGTCGTCGTCAGCCCGCTCTGCCCGTTCCAGGTTGTCGTAGACCTCGAGCACCTCGCAGATGACCTGCTCGACAGCGGCCTCGACACGGCCTGCCTGGTCTTTTGCCGCCCGCTTTTTGTAGTTTTCGAAGTCGGCGGCGAGCCGCAGAAACCTCTCGTTCAGCTCCGCCTGGGCCGACCGGAGCGCGGTGACCTCGTCGAGCGGCGATTCTCCGGATTCCGGCTCGACCGGGCCCTTTTCGGCTGCCTCCTCGTCGATCGTCATACGTGGTCCGGAATTATGTAGTATTGTAGTTCTATATATTCATTGTCTATGAGTATCCTTTCCATTGCGGCGGAGCGTCCGCTGATAACGAATCAGAGGCCGGAAGTCCTGTTTTTTTCCGATCGGCGCCCGGTCGTGCATGGGCGGGGTCGATCATCCTAATACCGACGAGGGCCAAACAGCTGCACCATGTCCTCTGCGCTTCTCTCGGTCTGGGACAAGACCGGCCTCGTGGAGCTCGCACGAGCCCTCGTCGGGCACGGGTTCCGCCTCCTCTCCTCCGGCGGCACCGGGGCCGCGCTCGCAGCCGCAGGCATCCCCTTCACCGAGGTCTCGGCCTACACCGGCTCGCCCGAGATGATGGGCGGCCGGGTTAAGACCCTCCACCCCCGCATTCACGGCGGGCTCCTTGGTCGGCGAGGGATCGACGACGCGGTCATGGTCGAGCACGGGATCGAACCGATCGACCTCCTCATCGCGAACCTCTACCCGTTCGAGACGATGCGCGAACGCGGCCTGCCCCTCGCCGATCTCGTCGAGTTCATCGACATCGGAGGCCCCGCCATGATCCGGGCGGCCGCCAAGAACTTCCGCGATGTCGCCGTCGCGGTCGACCCGTCTCAGTACCCGCTGATCCTCGCGGCACTCGGGCGCGGCGGCTTCACGGACGACGAACGCCTCGCCCTCGCGCGGGCCGCCTTCGCCCGGACGACCGCGTACGACGCGGCCATCAGCAATCACCTCCATGCGCTCGACAGCGGCTTTCCCGCCGTGTACACCCGGCAGTGGACGAACGGCCGTCCCCTCAGATACGGCGAGAACCCCCACCAGCCGGCTGCGGTCTACGGCGACACCGGGATCGCGGGTGCCGTGCCCCTTCAGGGGCGCGAGATGAGTTACAACAACTACCTCGACCTGGACGCGGCCGTCCGCCTCGTCCGGGAGTTCGGCGAGTGTGCGGCCGTCGTGGTCAAGCACAACAACCCGTGCGGTGCGGCGATCGGCGCAACACCGGTCGAGGCGTATGTCACGGCGCGCGAGGTCGACCCGGTCTCGGCCTATGGTGGCGTGGTCGCGCTGAACCGCCCGGTCGACGGCGCGGTTGCATCCGAGGTCGCCTCGACCTTTGTAGAGGTGCTCGCGGCCCCGGACTTCTCGGACGAAGCGCTCGCGCATCTCGCGCCCCGCACGAACCTCCGCGTGGTCCGGACCGGGCCACCGGCGGCCGGGGACGAGGTCCGTTCGATCGACGGCGGCCTCCTCGTCCAGCGTACGCTGGCATACGCGGAGGAGTGGCGCGTGGTCACGAAACGCGCGCCGACGCCGGACGAGGAGGACGCGCTTCGCTTCGGCCTGAAGGTAGCGGCCTACACCAAGTCGAACGCGATCGTCTTTGCGAACGCCCATCAGGCCCTCGGGATCGGGGGCGGCCAGCCGAACCGCGTGGACGCGGCGCGAATCGCGGTCGAGAAAGCCCGGCAGCCGCTCGCGGGGTCGGCCGTCGCCTCGGACGCGTTCCTGCCGTTCCCGGACACGCTCGAGGTCGCTGCGGCGGCCGGGGCGACCGCGCTGGTCCAGCCCGGCGGCTCCATCCGTGACGGCGAGGTGATCGAGGCGGCCGACCGGCTCGGGATCGCGATGGTCTTCACGGGCGTCCGGCACTTCCGGCACTGAAGAGAAGAGGGGGTCAGGAGAGCCGGTCGCCCGCGCCCGGTCCGGGAGCGCAGGAGTAGACCTCATCGACCCTGAGGATCAGGAGAGACTTGGCCGGATAGGCCTCGTTCTTCGCCTTCAGCATGGCCTTCATCTGCTCGTACTCGGCCCCCTCGGTCCGGACCTCTACGCGGCCTTTGACCTGGAAACATTTCTTCGAGTCGGGGTCCCAGGCATAGATCGCCATCCTCGGGTTCGCCCGAACGTTCGCGAGCGTCTTCTTCATGTAATTGTCCCCGAGCCAGACCTCGTCGCCGTCCGTGAACTTGACGGACGCGATCGGGGCCACGTTCGGGGTACCGTCCTCAGCCGCAGTCCCGACCGAGAAGACCTTGATCTTCTCGAAGACCGCCCGCATTTCGTCGGTTATGATTGCCATCGTCTCTCGTCTCCGCGCCCTTCGGCGTGGTCCTCTCATGGTTTTCGCAGGCCATATCTCTTTTCATCCGAAGCGGGCCACGGGTATCTATAAATCGGCGCTCCGAATATACCTGATACGTCAGGAGACGGACCGATGGACTACGGCGGGCTGCTCACGGATTCGGTCGAGTTCACGCGGGCCGCACTCACCGGGGACCTCCGGCGCGGTGCCGCGCTCGTTATTCTGTACGCCCTCGCTACCTCCTCCCTCCCGGCCCTGCCGCTCGTGATCCCCTTCGACCGCGTGCTTCGCTTCGCCGCCATCGCGATCCTGGTGGCCGTCTCGCTCGTAGCGGCGCTCGTGTTGAACGGCTACGCCTACCGCGTTTACCGCCACCCGCGCACGCCGCCCGACCTCGACGATCCGGTCGGGCTCGCCCTCGCAGGGGTCCGGCTCCTCGTGGTCTCGGTCGCTTACCTGCTCCCCGTGCTCGCCGTGCTCCTGATCTTCGGAGGGCTCGGCGTCACCGGGATCCTGGCGAGCGGCCAATCGCAGGACATGGCAGCCCTCTTATCGGCCCTCGCGACCCTCGGTTTCGGCGTCCTGCTCGCCCTGATCGTCTGGGTCGTGGTCGGAATGATCTCGTCCCTCGCTCTGGTCCGCTGCGCCCGCCGCGACGGGATCCGGGAGGCGTTCAACGTCTCCGCGATCCTCGAGCACATCGGGCGGATCGGCTGGGTCAACTATATCGTCGCCCTGTTCGTCCTCTGGATAGTGCTCGGCATCGCGTACGTGGCGGTCGGAATCTTCTCCGGGCTTCCCGTGATCGGTTGGGTGGCGGGGATCGTGATCGGCCCGGCTATCCTGATCTTCGCGGCCCGGTATCTCTCCCTCGTCTACGACAGCGCACCCGCGCCCTGACCCTGTACCAGCGAGCGCGCGAACTCCCGGGCACGCTCCAGCTCCCGGTCCCCGGGACGCCCTCGGTTGATTCCTCCGATGAGCCCGAAGATCGCGTACGTGTCGTAGCCTGGAAGGCAGAGCTCGCCCGTTATCGGGATCCTCCTTCCTTCCAGCGCGGCCCGGAGCGGCCGGTGCCAGAGGCCGGCAAGAGAGGGGACACCTGCGGTTGAGAAGAGGAAGGCCCGGGCGTCATCCGCAAAGCGCGCCTTCGCCGTAAAGGCGACAAGGTCCGGGTGGTGGCGCGAGTGGTAGATCCCCGACCCGAGTCCGACCAGGTCGTACGCCCGCAGGTCGGGCGTCTTCCGCTCGCCCAGCCGGACCAGGTCCGCGCCGCATGCGTCGGCCATGGCCCCGGCGACCCGCTTCGTATTTCCGTGGTGGAGCGATTTGTATACGATCACGGCCCGCATCCGCATCACCAGACAGGTACATGAACCATCGGCGCGAAACGCTAAGAAGATGACCGGAGAGGTAGCGCCGGAGGAGCCCGCGATCGGGATCGTCCTCGTCAACTGGAACGGCTGGCGCGACACGGTCGAGTGCCTCGAGTCCCTGCTCCGGTGCGGGCACAGCGCCTGGTTCGTGGTCTGCGTCGACAACGGCTCGGCAGACGGCTCGATCGAGAAGATCGAGGCCTACTGCGCCGGCACCCTCCCGGTCGAGTCCCCGCTCTTCGAGTACGACCCGGGCTCCAAACCGGTCTGCTTCGAACGGCTCGCCGCCCGGGACGCCGTGGCACGGGCCGCGGGAGGCCCGCCCGTCGCGGATCGCTCGGTAGTCGTGATCGAGAACGACAGGAACCTCGGCTTTGCCGAGGCGAACAACCAGGGGACTCGCTTCGCGCTCGCGGCGCGGTGCCCCGAGTTTTGCCTCTTCCTGAACAACGATACGGTGGTCGACCCGGCTCTGCTCGCGGAGTTCGTCGGGGCCGCCGCGCGCCACCCTGCGGCCGGGTTCTTCGGCCCCAAGACCTACTACTACGACCACGATGGCCGGCGCGACGTGATCAACTTCGCGGGCGGCTCACTCGACCTGGTCCACGGCCAGACTCGGCACATCGGGCAGAACGAGGTCGACCTGGGCCAGCATGATCTCGAGCGCGAGGTCGACTGGGTCGAGGGGTCGTGCCTGCTCGCTCGCTCGGCAATGCTCAGGGATATCGGCCTCCTCGATCCGGCGTACTTCGCGTACTTCGAGGAGAACGACCTGATCCTGCGAGGTCGCCGCGCCGGGTATACGGCCGTGTATGTCCCAACGGCCCGGCTCTGGCACAAGGTCTCGGCCTCGTCGAAGCGGTCCCCGACCAAGCTCTACTACCTGACTCGGAACCGGCTCTGGTTCGTGCGGCGGTATGCGACTGCGAGCGAGCGGGCGCGGTTCTTCGCCTGGTTCTTCGGCTTCCGCCTCTGGTTCCTGCTTGGGGTCTACCTGGTCCGGTACCTGAGCCGGCCGTCGGCGGGCGCGCTCCTCCGCGGCGTCCGGGACGGGCTCGGCCGACTGCCCGGCCGCCCCGCGCCCTGATGGGTCTCAGCCGAGCAGCATCTGCTGGAACGAGCGCTCGTCGAATGGCGAGAGGAGGGATTCGAGCACGGCCTTCTGCACATGGAGCCGGTTCTCGGCCTCGTCCCAGACCGCCGATCTCGGCCCGTCAAGGACGGCGTCCGTGATCTCGTCGCCGCGGTGGGCCGGCAGGCAGTGCAGCACGACCGCGCCGTCGGCCGCGAGCCCGACGAGCCGATCGTCGACCCGGTACCCGGCGAACGACTGCCGCCGCGCAGCCTCCTCGGCCTCGGCCCCCATTGAGACCCAGGTGTCTGTGAAGATTACGTCGGCGCCCGCCACCGCCTCATCGGGCGTGGACGCGCAGACGATCCGCCCGCCCTCGGCACGCCCCCGCGCCACGACCGATGGATCCGGAGTGTACTGCGACGGCGCGGCCACGCGGACCTCCATGCCAGTCAGGCCCGCCGCGAGGATCAGGGAGTTGCAGACGTTGTTGCCGTCCC
>DUGU01000206.1 GCA_013331215.1 Methanoregulaceae archaeon | reverse complement strand
GCGCGCCGCTCCAGACGAGCGCCGAGACGGCCGCGACCGCCGGAGCCGCCGCGCTCGTTCCGTAGAACCGGCCGCCGCCGAGCCCCCCGGCCCCGGTGATCCGGACGCCGTCGATCCCGGCGACGTCCGGCTTCTGCCGCTGCACCGCGGCGGGAAACCGGATGGTCGCCGGTCCCCGGGACGAGTACCATTCGATGGTGTCGGACCCGGCGTCGGCCGCGTCGATGGCCCCGACCGAGACCACGGCCGGTGCCGCCGAATGGCCGAAGACCGAGTCTGCCGCCACGATGTTGTCGCTGTAGACCTGCGTGCCGCCGGCGGGATAGAGGTAGACCTCGAGAGTCCGGGCCGCGGCAGCGCCGTTGTAGTTGCTGACGTCGATCTCGGCCTCGATCGTGGAGGAGCCGGTGTTCTGGTACGAGAAAATTTCAAGCGGCGTACCTGTCCCGCCCTTCTGCCAGCCGGTGGAGACGGCGATGGGAGAACTGAAGTCGGCCGTATCGTAGAGATAGAGATCGTAATCGTTCGAAGAGCCGCTCCACGGGTCGTCCCATTCGAGCACGGCACGCAGAGACCCCCCCGCGGGGATCTGGAGATAGAGATATTTGGAGTCGGCCGACGCTCCTCCGCTGAAGTCGTGGAAGCCGAACCCGTCGTCCAGGTACGTCCCCTGGTAGTGGTTCGGCGCCCAGTTGCCGGCCGAGCTGACGTAGAGGACGTTCCGGGTCTCGGCCACCGCCTGGATGTGCTCGGCGACCGGGCCGTCGAGGAAGAACGGCTCGTCGATCCAGCTGACGTCGTCGACGATGACCGTGCACCCGGCATCCGCAAGCGCGTCCATGCCCTGGGTGAAGTCGATCGAGTTCTCCCCCCAGTCATGGAAGTAGAGCTCGGCGCCGGGGGCGATGTCGTGGACGATCTCGAGCATCGCGGTTCCCTCGTCCCCTCCGATGCTGTCCCTGAGCACGTGGAGGTCGCCGGGGAGGTCGCCGGTTGCGGCCGCGCCGGCCCAGTGAGCGACGCCGTCGGAGATCACCCCGACCTTCACCCCCGCCCCCGTGAGGCCGAGCTCTCCCCGGACCCGGTCGGCCAGAAGGAGCCGATCGGCCTCGGCCGTCGTCGATCCCGTCGCCGCCACGGGCTGCCAGACCGGGCGGACGCTCGCCACGCCCGGCTCCGCGGCGAGCCGGAGGAGGCGCGGGACCTCGACCCACGCCGCAACGGTCCGGGACGGCTCGTCGCGGCTCCGGACCTCCCAGACGTACGGATCGACCGTCGAAAGCGGCGCGCGGGNNTACCCCGCGTACCGTCGCGCCGGCCGGGCGGTACTGCCCCTCGTCCTGCATCCTGTCGATCAGCCCCTCCCGGCTCGTGTTCGCCGGCAGGGTGGAGGGGTCCGCGAGTCCAAGCAGCTCGGGCGAGAGCGCGAGGGCGGCACCGTCGGGTGTCCCGTTCTTCGCGAGGGGTGCCTTCGCCCCGGCCGCCGGGGCGAGGCAGAGGCAGAGCGCGAGAACCAGCAGCAGGACCGGCAGAAAGTATCGCATCGTTGGTTCCTGACGACAGGAGGCGGAGCGGTTGTAAATAGCTATCGTTCCGACCAAAGCCGCTGCAACCTCTCCGGGGAGCGGACGCTGCGGTGGAGCGGGGCCGGTCCCCTCAGAACCACTGATCGAGCGTTCGCTGGCCGGCCGTCACCCCGATCCGTTCGAGGGCCGCGTTCACCCGCTCGACGGAGAACGAGTACTCGTCGCCGAGCATGGCCCGGAGTCCCTCGACGTCGGGGGCGCGCCAGTCGAGGCAGTAGTCGTCGGTGACGGGCGGCTCGAGGAAGAACGTGCGGATCGGGTCGGGGTCGAAGCCGGGCATCCGTTCGGCCACGGTCTCCTCGAACCGGCCCTCGCGGACGATCTTCAGCGCCGTCTTCGGGCCGACGCCGCGGAGGCCCTCGTTGAAGTCGGTGCCGACCAGGATCCCGACCTCGATCAGCTCCGCCCGCGTCACCCCGAGTCCCTCGAGCACCTCCGCGAGCCGGATCCGCTCGGGCTCGACCACGATGGTCCGGCCGTGAAGCCGCCGCCGGCCGCTGATGGTGATATTCCGGGCGAGGTCGGGCGCACCGAAGAGGAGGGCGTCGTAGTCCTGGGTGACCGCGTACGCGACCGCGCCGTTCGCGGCCATACGGGCGGCCTGGGCCTCGCCCTCGCTCGGCGCAGTGAGCCAGGGGACGCCGAGCAGGTCCAGGAGGCGCTGCGCGGAGCCGATCACGGCCGCGTCGATCCGGGTCGCCATGCGGGCCTGTTTGTACGCCTCGGCATGGTCGCCGGACTCGACTGCGGCCGCGTACTGCCGGCCGGCCTCCTCGCGGACGGTCCGGCGAGCCCTGATCGTGGCGGCCTTCAGCTCGGGCGGGGCCCCGTCGAAGACGTAGACCGGCCGCATCCCCATCGCGAGGAACTTCGTCGTCCGGAAGAGGAGGCCCGAGAGGTGCGAGGTGACCCGTCCCTCCGCATCCACGAGCGGCGTCCCGTCCGCCTGGCGGATGATCGAGAGAAACTGGTAGAGCGCGTTATGCGCGTCGATTGCCGCGGTGCCGGCAAGGCCGTCCCAGCCCGCCCGGTGCTTGTACGGGGCGAGGATATCTCGAAGCGCGACCCCCATGGCGATCACCAGTCGCGGCGCGACCGTTTAAACATGACGGCTACCGGTAGAGCCGGCGCTGGAAGTCCTGGATGATCGCATCGATCCGCGCCACGGTCTCGTCGTACTTCCCGGCGAGCACCTCCTGGGTCTCGATCAGGTTGAGCCGGATCCCGCGCTCGCGGTCGACGAGGGTTCGCGAGAGCACCGTTATCTTGGCGCCGAAGATGAGGAAGAGCCCGCCGAGGGAGAGCATCATCAGCGTGGCCGAGACCGCGATCGTGATGTCCTGCCAGAGCCGAAGCACCAGCACCAGGGTCGAGATCACCAGGATGATCGTCAGCACGAACTCGGGCAGGGCGTCGCGCAGGTCCATGCTTTTAGATGATGAAGGTCCAGTAATTAAGCTACCTGTTTCGGGGAGGACCATGGAGACGAATCGGCTGCTGCCTCTGATCGGGATCGGCGTGATGCTCGTCGCGGTCGAGCTCGGTGGAGTCTTGCTCGCCCCGCTGATGCGCGCGGCCGGGATCTCGGCATTCGAGGATCCGTCCTCCCCCGCGAACCCGATCATCTTCCTCGCGCTCCTGCTCGGGTTCACGGCCGTGCTCCTGCTCCTGATCCGGTTCGGCATGCGCCGCCTGATCAGCGGGATCGTGCTCGTCTCGATCGGGCTCTCGTTCGTCTACATCTTCATCGCCGTGCTCGGTGCGGTCGTCGCGGATCCCGCCGCGGTGCTCGTCGGCTCGCTCGTGCTCGGGGCCGCCGCGGCCGCGATCCTCTTCCGGTACCCCGAATGGTACGTGATCGACCTGCTCGGGATCGTCCTCGCGGCCGGCGTCTCGGCGATCTTCGGCTCGTCCCTCGGCATCCTCCCCGTGCTCCTGCTCCTGGTGCTGCTCGCGGTCTACGACGCGATCTCGGTCTACCGCACCAAGCACATGATCGCGCTCGCCGAGGGCGTGCTCGAGCAGCGCGCGCCGATCCTCTTCGTCGTGCCCAAGCGGCGGGGCTACTCCTTCATCCGGGAGGGCGTGGGCCCCGTCGACGATTACCCGCCCGAGGCCGGCGGCGAGGGGGGGCGCGGAGCCCTGCTGATCGGGATGGGCGACCTCATCATGCCGACGATCCTCGTCGTCTCGGCGAACGTCTTTCTCCGGGCGCCGGGAATCGGTTTCCTGAACGGCCCGGCCCTCGGCGCGATGGCGGGCTCGTTGGTTGGCATGGCCGTCCTGCTCCACTTCGTCGACAAGGGCCGGGCCCACGCCGGACTGCCGCCGCTGAACGGCGGCACCATCCTCGGCTTCCTCGCCGGGTGCGCGGCGACGGGCGCATGGGCCTGGCTCTGACCCTGGATTCAGAACTTCTATATACTTACCAACATGATCGATCATTATGGATCTCTCGCTCATTCAGAAGGACATTCTGATCACTCTGATCACGCTCTATCACCAGCATTCCCGTCCGATCAAGGGTGAGGACATCGCGGAGGTGATCCAGCGGAACCCGGGCACGATCAGGAACCAGATGCAGGCCCTGAAAGCGCTCGAGCTCGTGGACGGCGTTCCGGGCCCGAAGGGGGGGTACAACCCCACCGCCAAGGCCTACAGCGTGCTGAACATCTCGCAGACGGAAGAAGACGCCGAGGTGCCGGTGACGCGGAACGGGGAGCTGATGCCGGGCGTGAGCGCGAGAGAGATCGACTTCACGACCCTCTGCCACCCCGACGTCTGCCAGGCCGTGATCCGGCTGATGGGCAGCGTCAAGCCCTTCGAGATCGGGGACGAGATCACGATCGGACCGACCCCGGTCAACAAGCTGCTGCTCCGCGGCGAGATCTTCGGCAAGGACGAGGTCCAGGGCGCCCTGCTCCTCTCGATCTCGGAGATGATCTCGCTGCCCAAGAAACCGGTCCGGGCGTACATGTCCTCTCCCCTCCACATGCTGTCGACCGACGCCACGGTCGACGACGCGGTCCGGCTCTTCGCGCGGGTGCAGATCAACGGCGCGCCTGTCATGGACGGCGAGACCATGCGCGGGATCCTGACGGCCTCTGACGTGGTCCGGGCCTTCGCGGCCGGAGAGCCGGGCGACACGCCCGTGACGGCGATCATGACCGAGGACGTGGTCCAGGTCGAGGCCGACGTCCGGCTCTTCGAGGTGGTCCGGCGGTTCAAGGAGCGCGAGATCGGACGACTGATCGTGGTGGATCGGGGTCGCCCGGTCGGGATGCTGACCAAGAGCGACATCATCCGGGTCTTCCCGTCGTCGTGACGCGAGAGCCCCCCTTTTCGGCCCGGGCGGGAGAGATCGC
>DUGU01000165.1 GCA_013331215.1 Methanoregulaceae archaeon | reverse complement strand
GACCGGGTGCTCCCGGCCGGCGCCGAGTAGACACTCCTCCACAATTCCGGGCCGGTGGTGACGATGGTCGCCACCGGCCCGGTGCCTTTCCCCCACCCCGCCACCTCCCCGACCTCGCTACCCGCCCGCCAGTACGCCGAAGTGGTGACATCAGCACCCCGCCGACCCCGCCACAACCCCGAACTGGCGACCGCTCCCACCAGCACCATCGCCATCCCGTCACCCCTGCCCGGGCCGGTATGTCGGAAAAGTGACCGCGTGCGGGCGGGCATGACTACCGTCGGTGAAGGGCCGGGACGGCCCGCCGCGCGTACCGCCACCCGCAGGAGCGTCTCGTGCCCACCGCAGCGCCGGAGCCCGCCGGCCGGCGACCGCCGGTCCGCGATCCGGAGGCGCCGCGCCGGGTGACGCTGCTCGAACTCTTCTTCGACCTGGTGTACGTGGTCGCGCTCGCGTTGATCTCGCGCAACCTGGTCGGGTCGGTGACCTGGGAGCGGGCCGCCGAGTCGCTGGTCATGCTGATGGCGATCTGGTGGACCTGGGCGATCACCACGCTCGTCACCGACATCTACGATCCGCAGCGCACCGAGATCAAGCTGCTGATCGTGGCGGTGATGTTCGGCGCGCTGCTGATGACCACCGCCATCCCGGAGGCGTTCGGCGCCCGCGGGCTGGTGTTCGGCGGGACGTACGTGGCGATCCATCTCGGACGCGGGCTGTTCCTCATGCCCGCCGTACGGCGACATCCCGAGAGCAATCGCCGGGCCCTGCGCATCTTCAGCTGGTTCGCCGTGTCCGCGGTGCCCTGGTTGGTCGGCGCGCTGGCGGCACACGGCACCGCCCGGCTGTGGTTCTGGGCCGGCGCCCTGGCCATCGACTACCTGGGGTTCCGGCTGGCGTACCCGGTCCCCGGCCTGGGCGCGGTGCCGGAGTCCCAGCGCAACGTGACGGCCGAGCACCTGTCCGAGCGGTACCAGCAGTTCTTCATCATCGCGCTCGGCGACGCCGTGCTGGTCGCCGGCACCGTGTTCAGCCTGCACCACTCCGAGGTGGAGAACCTGGCCGCCTTCGCCACCGCGTTCGCCACCACGCTGCTGCTCTGGCGCGTCTACGTGCACAAGTCCGGTGAGCTGCTGCCGCACGCCATCGCCCGGGCCGCCCAGCCGAGCCGGTTCCTCAACACCGCGCCGTACACCCATCTGCTGATGGTGGCCGGGGTGGTGACCACCGCGGCGGGCTTCGACCTGGTCCTGCTGGAGCCGACCGGCCACACGCCGCCGGCCTGGCTGGCGGTGATCCTCGGCGGGCCGGCGCTGTTCCTGACCGGCCGGGGCGCGTTCGAGTACGAGGTGTTCAGCCGCGTCTCGCGGTCCCGGCCCGGCGGCGTGCTGGCGCTGCTCACGATCGCGCCGGCCGGGTTGTTCCTCGCACCGGTCTACGCCTCGGCCGGGGCGATGCTGGTGCTGGCCGGGGTGGCCTTCGCCGACTACCGCCGCAGCCGGGGCCGCCCGCCCGAGGAGCCGATGCCACCGCACTGAGGTAATCGGAATCGGCCGTGCCGGCACCGGTGCGCCGTTTGGCGGATCACCCGCACGGGGTACATGGCCTCCACCTCGAATCCACCACAACCCCAGTGGAGGCAACTGATGCGCGGCACCTCGATAGTCGGCGTCCTGGTCGTCATCTGGCTCATCATCGGCGCCATCGCCGCGGGTCAGCGCGGCTACTACGGCAACGATGAAACCAACTGCGCGGAGGCGGGCACGATCCTGGTCACCATCGTGGCCGGCCCGCTGAACTACATCGGCGCCAACCCGAAGGTGGACTGCAAGCTCCCCGAGCCGTCGAAGTAGGCGTCACCCCCGTACTCCCCTCCCGGCCCGCGCCCGCCCGGCGAGCGCGGGGAGTTCCGTGCCCGGGGCGCGGTGCGTCACCACCGCCACGGCGTCCTAGGAGGCTGGGTTTCGCGGGGTTTGCCCGCGGAAACGGTGGGAACGGCAGCGGTTCGCCGACGACGGAACGGAGAACCGGGCATGCGGATCGGCTACAAGCTCGCCTCGGAGGCGTTCGGGCCCCAGGAACTCATCCGGCAGGCGGTCCGCGCCGAGGAGGCCGGCTTCGACTTCGTGAGCATCTCGGACCATTACCACCCGTGGACCCGGAAGGGAGCGCAGTCCCCCTTCGCCTGGACCGTGCTGGGCGGGATCGCGGCGGTCACGAACCGGGTGAAGGTCTCGACCGCCGTTACGTGCCCGACGCACCGGTACCACCCGGCGCTCGTGGCCCAGATGGCCGCGACGGCCGCGTCCCTGATGGAGGGCCGGTTCGAGCTCGGGATCGGCTCGGGCGAGAACCTGAACGAGCACATCCTCGGCGACCGCTGGCCGCCGGCCGGAGTCCGGATCGAGATGATGAAGGAGGCGATCGACGTGATCCGGACACTCGTCGGGCGAGGTCACGGATTACTACGGGACCTACTTCCTGGTCGAGAGAGCCCGCATCTTCTCGCTGCCCGGGACGCTGCCGCCGATCATCGTCTCGGCCATGGGGCCGATCGCTGCGAAGGTGGCGGCGGAGTCGGGGGACCAGCTGATCCACGCTCTCTCGGATCCCCGGGCGGCGATCGCGGTCATGGCCGCGTTCAGGGCGAGGGGAGGCGCGGGGAAGTCCTGCATGGCCGAGACGTCGGTCTGTTACCACGAGGACGAGGCGACGGCGAGGGAGATCGCGTACACGTGGTGGCCGATCGCCGCGAACACGGGCGAGCTCAACTGGGTGCTGCCGAGCTGGAGCCACTACGAGCATCTCCAGCAGATGGTCACGCCCGACAGGGTCGCGGAGAAGATCGTCTGCGGGCCGGACCTCGAGCGGTTCGTCGCGAAGGTGAAAGAGATCGAGAAGCTCGGGTTCGACCGGATCGTGATCCACCAGGCCGGGCCCGAGCAGGAGACGTTCCTCCGCTTCGCGAGGGACAAGCTGCTGCCGGCGATTCGCTGATCTCCTTTTTCAAGCCGAATCCCCGCCCGCTTCGGTGACGGAAGCCGCCGGGCACTTCGCGTGAAGAGACGGCAGAGATGCGATACGGTTGAGGTATCAGTAGAGCCCAGGGCCGGGCCGCTCGAAATCCCATGCCCCCCCGATTTTTGCATGCGCTCCGCCGGGCGTTCTTCAACGGCCACGATCTGATAAAGGATGCCCGTCCCGATTAATTGGTGAGGTTATCCCAAAACCCTCCATACAATCATCGTACAGGCAACAATGACCAACCCTCGGAATGATTGTTCGAGTCGTTCATACCGGGGTACCAGTTTTCGAAAGGCTTTCAGCCACGAGAAGCACCGTTCAACCACTGTCCTGGTTGCATACTGTTCGTGGTCGAACCGATACGGTCGTCCTTGTTTTGATTTCTTTCGCTTTCGTCGATTGACGGGGATCATGGTCCGTATCCCACGGCGGCGGTTGGTCCTGCGAATTGCCTGGGTGTCGTAAGCAGCATCCGCGAGAATTTCTCCCGGACGGGTGATCGGTCGTCCTCGCGGGCGGGAAATGCGACATGCAGCGAGCGTGTGATGATAGGCCGTCGCATCGTGGACATTCGCCGGTACGATCACACAGGCGATCGGCCGGCCGTGCCGCTCGACCAGAAGACTGATCTTCGAACCACGAATCCTTCGGTACCCGTCATAGCCAATCACTCCCCCTTTTTCGCGGGAATCGTCGTGGTATCAATCGCACAGCACGAGAGGTCCAGATCGGCGAGATCGTACCCTTGCTGGCGCATCGCCGCAAAGATCTCGTCGTAGATCCCGTTGTCGCAGAGATAGAGATGAAAGCGATGTACCGTTGATTTCGTCCCATACTGACGGGGAACATCATGCCAGGTACACCCGGTGGACAGGACATACAGAATCCCATTGAATAATCCCCGTTCATCAGCACGAGGACGCCCGACATGCGGTTTCGGGGGAGGAAGAGACGGCTCGATACCCTCCCACAACGCATCACCCACCTCATGAAAACTCATGAGGGCCGATACAGATCTACAGGGATATTAATTTTGGGACAACCTCGGTGACTATCAGAACTCCCGCATGATCCTGATCGCGCAGAACTCTCCGCACATCGTACACTCCTTCTCTCCATCCGAGAGCTGCCGTGCCCGCGCCGGGTCGAGGGCACACCGGATCTGCCCCTCGCGATCCAGTTCCGCCCGGAGGTGAGCGACGGTCCGGTCCTGTTGATCACTTCCGTCTTTGTACTTTACCGTATCACCGATGTGCGCCGCGATTCGGAAGGCGACCAGGCCCTCTTTCACCGCCTCGGGAGAGGGAAGGCCGAGGTGTTCTGCGGGTGTAATGTAACAGAGGTAGTCGGCTCCCGCGGCACTGGCAACACTCGCCCCGACGCACCCTGCAATATGGTCGAAGCCCGCCGCTATGTCGGTGGGGAGCGGGCCGGCGACAAAGAGCGGGAAGTTCGCTTTTCGCTTGTAGTGCCTGATATACGGCGAGATCCGGTCGAGCCGGATATGCCCGCCCGCACCCTCGATTATCACCTGCACGCCGGCGTCATGCGCCAGGTGCCCCAGGGCCGCATTCTGGCGCAGTTCCTCGACCTGTGCCCTGTCCCTGGGGTCGTTGATGCAGCCGCTCCGTGCCGTGTTGCCGAGCGATAGGACGATATCATGCTCCCGGCAGATGGCCAGCACCTCATCGAAGTGCTCGATGAACGGATTGCCGCAGTCATTCAGAAGCATGAATGCGCTCGTGATCGACCCGCCTTTTGAGACAACACCCAGGATCCGTTTTTTCTTCCGGAATTCCGCGAGCATCGCAGGGCTGACGCAGTGGACGACGAAGGAGCTGATCCCCTGCCTCGCCTGCATCCGCATCGTTGCGAGAATGTCGTCGGCGGTCATCATCCGCATCCCCTTTTCCACGACAGTCTGGTATACGGGGACGGTGGTTATGGGGAGCGTGGTACAGGCCAAGATCGCATCTCGGATCGCATTGATCTCCCCGCCCATCGAGAGGTCGCTGATGGTGTCGGCCCCGAACTCCTCGGCGATACGCGCCTTCCGGAGCTCTTCGTTCATGTTTATCTTCCCGGTCGAGGTGCCGATGTTGACGTTGATCTTCGTGCGGAGGCCTCTGCCGATCCCAATCGCCGTTGTCTCTCGCTGCATGATCACGGCGCTCCCGTCCGCAATCCGGCTGCACAATGTTGTTTCCTCGATGCCTTCAGCGGCTGCGACGGTCTTCATCGGTTCCGTTATCGTCCCCTGAAGGGCGTAGTCAACCGTTGTTGTGTCGATCATGCTCGAGTCGATCTCATTACCCTTCGGTGATCATCATATAGAGGTTAACCCGGGCATCGTAGCAAACGAGCCGATCTCGACGTTCGGCTACAACGGCAACGTGGCCTTCGCCGACGTCGTCTGGCTCTTCTCCAAACCGTAGCCTTTTTTTCGTTCTACGGTCGTCCTCTTGCCGTTTTGAGCGCGCGAATGGGTAATTAAAAATATCGCGCACGGGTTACCCCCCAATAGCGAGTACGGCGACGGTTAGCTCGATTGTATAATTTGATGGCGTGCGCATATCATCGGACAATATAACATCGCCCTTTGAGGAAAGGATGCGAGAAATGAAAGAGATTCGAACCTTGAGGAATAAGGCCAGGGCCGAGACTCGAACCC
>DUGU01000291.1 GCA_013331215.1 Methanoregulaceae archaeon | reverse complement strand
GAAAGAAGACACGGTATAAGTTCAAGAAAGATCTCCGCAAGCGCGGCATCGGGCCAGTGACGGCTCTTATCCAGCGGTTCGAGCCCGGGCAGGCGGTCCACATCGTCTGCGAGCCCTCGGTTCAGAAGGGGATGCCGCACCGGCGGTTCCACGGTAAGACCGGCAAGGTGATCGAGCAGCGGGGACGCGCCTGGGTGCTCGCGATCCGCGACGGGAACGCCAATAAGATCGTTATCGCGCGCCCCCAGCACCTCAGGGCCCAGAAGCCCTGAGGCGAAACACAACATCTAACTTCCGCGCGGGAGAATACAAGGCTACGGCAGGTCGTGCATGAAGGTCAAAGCGGTTCAGTCCGAGGAGAAGGTCACCCTCCCCGAAGTCCGGGAGATCCTGCTCCGAGTGGAGGCCGAGCGGCTCGGCCACGAGAGGGAGATGTCGTACGAGCTCCGGCGCTCGATCGAGCACGCGAACCTGCTTGCCAAGACGACGCCGGAGAAGGCCACAGCGCTCGTGGAGGCCCTCACGGGCATGGAGAAGATGCGGCCGGAGATCGCCTACCGGATCGCGAACCTGATGCCCCGGTCTCGCGACGAGCTCCGGGCGATCTACGCGAAGGAGCGCTACTCGCTCACGGGCGACGAGCTCGACGCGATCCTCGAGATCGTGCTGGCCCATTTCTGAGCGTGATGGGTCATGAAGACCGATAAGAAGGAGCTCAACGCGGTCGTGCTCGACGTGCTCATGAAGGGCAACCTCGACGACCAGCGATCCGGCTTCCGGCGGGAACCGGTCGTCCAGGCGGTCGGAATCGATCAGTTCAAGCTGCTCGAGCTCGTGCCGAAGAAGGTCGAGATCCGGATCCACGAACGGGTCTACATCGGTGATGGAGAGCGCGAGAAGGTCGAGCGGGTCAAGCGCAGGGTCTTCTACCAGGACCTCACCCAGGTGGCGAAGCTCGAGCTGCCGTACGTGGTCGAGCAGCTCGTGACGGAGAACGAGCAGAACTTCGTCCAGTTCTTCGACCGCGCGATCTCGATCAGCCCGAAGCTCCACATGCTCCACCTCCTCCCCGGCATCGGCAAGAAACTGATGTGGGAAGTGCTCGCGGCGCGCGAGAAGAAGCCGTTCGAGTCCTTCGCCGACATCGCGGCGCGGGTCAAGGGGATCCCGCATCCCGAGCGGATGGTGATCGACCGGATCCTCGAGGAGCTCCAGGACCCCGACGTCAAATACCACCTCTTCACGTCGAAGTAAGATCCGAATCTCCGATTTTTTATTTGCCGCGGATCCCGTCGCGGCGAATTTCGTTTTCGGCCGACTCTCGCGTGAGCTCTGATCGCAGATCGCGGCCGAAACAACTGCGGCGATCGAGCGTTCACCGTATCGCCGGATCACTCTTTCCGGATCTCGTTGTAGAGCGAGACAGCGGAGAGGCTGATCAGGTTCAGCGTGGTCGCGCCGTACCACAGGTATGCCTCGGCGGACGACAGGCGCGCAATCCAGCCGGACCAGAGCATCAGGCAGATGATCGCGAACGAGAGCAGGGTATCGATGGCGAGAAAGACCATCGGCCGGCCCAGTTTCCGCCCGATCTGCGCAATGGTGCAGTACTCGAACGGAGCGATTCGCCCCGCGAGGTCGTAGACGGATCGGCCGATGTTCATTGCGAGGTCGGCGCACGCCCATCCGATCACGATCCAGCCGAACACGGCGAAGCCGGGAGTTCCGGCACGCATCGCGGAGAGGCCGAAGATGAGCTTGAAGATGCAGAAGGGGATGCCGATGGTGAGGGAGAGGAAGAATGGCCGGATGAAAAACCGCTGCAGTGCGTCCGACTGCTGCTTCGTCGATCGGTCTCCGGCCGGCATAATGCACGTCCCGCCATCGTGGTCTACCGGACCACATCAATCTGCGTGTCCGGCATGTGGAGGATTGCTGTTCAGGCCAGGATAAAGAGATATCGTGGAACGAGCAATGTCGAAGGGATATCATGGGCGCCCGGCACGATCAGCACTTCTTAATCGACCCGACGGCCGTCGATCGGATCGTCGGGGCGTACCCTGTCGAGGGCCGGCGCGTCCTCGAGATCGGCCCGGGCCGCGGAGCCCTGACCGCGGCGCTGCTCGGGGCCGGTGCGAGCGTGACCGCGATCGAGTACGATCGCCTGCTCACCGAGCACCTCGCGACCCGCTTCGCGCCGGAGATCGCCGCGGGCCGTCTGGACCTCGTTCAGGGCGATGCGGCCCGGTGCCCCTGGCCGGAGTTCGAGCTGGTGGTCGCGAACCTGCCGTACTCGATCTCGTCGCCGGTCGTCTTCCGCCTGCTCGAATCGCCGTACGAGGCGGCCGTCCTGATGTTCCAGCGCGAATTCGCCGAGCGGATGCGGGCACCGATCGGGAGCTCCGAGTGCGGCAGGCTCTCGGTGATGGTCCAGACCTGGGCCCGGGTCGAGGCCTGCTTCGTCCTTCCGTCGTCGGCATTCTCGCCGCCGCCGGCGGTGGAGTCGATGGTCGTCAGGATCACGCCGCGAGGCTTGCTCTTCCCGATAGAGGACCCGGCGGTGTACGCGGACGTCGTACGCGTTCTCTTCATGCAGCGCCGGAAGACCGTCCGGAACGGTCTTCGAGCCGCCGCGGGCGCCTTCGGCCGCGAGGCCGTCGATCGGCTACTCACCGCTCTGCCCGCGGAGGTGCTCGCGAGCCGTCCCGAAGCGCTCTACCTCGAGGACTATGCAACGATCGCGAACCTGCTCGCGACGCCTTAACTCGGTCCCGGCTCGACCCGGATTGCTCGCCGGATCCGCTCGACGAGGTCCGGGGGAATCAACTGGCCTCCCTGCTCCTCCTGGTAATGCGCCCTGATCTTGGCCAGCAGTTCCTCCTCGGTCGCCTCACGGGCCTCGAATTTACAGTCGTTGTTACCGACGTCCCGGCAGCGGAAGACGAGCATCGTCATGCCTCGCCCCCCTTCTACGTGCCTGGCGGAGAAAAAGTCATCGTTCCCCGAAGGAGAGGATTATCTCGCCCCGCCGCCGATTCTTGTCCACATGGCCGTCACCTGGGACCCCGAGGACTACGGCCGGAACGCATCGGCCCAGGCAGCCTGGGCTGCCGGGCTCCTCCCATTGCTCGCCCTCTCGGGGAACGAGGTGGTCCTCGATCTCGGCTCGGGAGACGGCCGGGTGACGGTCGTGCTTGCAGGCCTCGTGCCCGATGGATACGTCGTGGGCCTCGATGCCTCGCCCTCGATGACCGCCCACGCCCATCTCCATCACACCGCGGACCGCATGAACCTCGAGTTCGTCCTCGGCGATATGCAGGTGGTCCCGTTCCGAGATCGGTTTGACCGGATCTATTCGAACGCCGCCCTTCACTGGGCGCGCGACCTTGCCGCGGTCACGGGCGGGATCGCCCGTGCACTCCGCCACGGCGGACGGGCCGTCATCCAGTGCGGAGGCGCGGGGAACGCGGCTCCTATGGTCGCGGTTCTCGACGAACTCATCCGTTCGCCGTCGTGGGCTCGGTATTTCCCCGACACGGCCTTCCGCTACACCTTCCCCGACGATACGACCTTCCGCACGCACCTCGTTGAAGCCGGACTCGTCCCTATCGATCTCCGCCTGATCCCGACGACGATGGCGATGGCCGGACACGACGGGCTTGCCGGCTGGGTCCGGACGACCTGGCTCCGGTATACCGGCTCCGTGCCGGAGGATCGCCGGGAGACATTCATCGACGCGCTCGTCGACGGTTACGTCGCCCGGCACCCTCCGGGCCCAGACGGTACGGTCACGGTTCCGATGGTCCGGCTCCAGGCGGTGGCCGAAAGCCCATGACCGTCCCTTCCCTTCACCCCCAGGTTTACCCGGTCGAGGAGGACTCCGTGCTGCTGCTCGATGCGGCGCTGGCCGAAGTACGTTCCCGTGACCGGGTGCTCGAGGTCGGCACCGGCTCCGGTTATATCGCCGCGTCTCTCGCAGGCCGGGCCGCATGCGTGGTCGCGCTCGACATCAACCCCCACGCGGTGCGAGCTGCCCGCGCGAAGGGGGTCGAGGTTGTCAGGTCCGACCTGTTTGCAGGAATTCGCGCCTCCTTCGATCTCGTCCTCTTCAATCCGCCGTACCTTCCCACCGCCCCGAACGAGCGGCTCGACGACTGGCTCGAATTCGCGCTCGACGGCGGTCCTGACGGACGGCGAACTATCGGCCGGTTCCTCGCGGATCTCGATCCGGTTCTCGCCGCAGGGGGCAGGGCGCTGCTCCTCATCTCGTCGCTGACGGGACCCGACGAAATCGTCCGGCTCGCGGATGCGGCCGGCCTGTGCGGAACCGTCGTACTCGAGCGCCGGGTCGAGGACGAGGTGCTCCTCGTCCTGCGTCTCGAACGGAGGAACACGTACGACTGAGACCATCCGCCTCGCCGAGTCGGAGCCGCTCGATCTCGACGCGACCCTCGGGTGCGGGCAGGCGTTTCGCTGGCGGCGCGACGGAGGACGATGGGAGGGCGTCGTGGACGGGCGCTGCATTCGCCTCAGTCAGCGCGGGGGCCTGCTGCATTACTCAGGCTCCGACGAACCGTTCGTGCGGCACTACCTCGCGCTCGACCTCGATCTCGACCGGTTGCTTGCGGCGATAGACCGCGATCCCGTGATCGAAGCGGCGATAGATCGCAGCCGCGGCCTCCGGGTGCTGCGGCAACCGCTCTTCGAGTGCCTGCTCTCGTTCCTCTGCGCGACGAACACGAACATCCCGGCCGTACAATCCCGGGTCGAGGCCATCGCGGGTGTCTGGGGCGAACCCGCGGTCGGTGATGAGAATGTCCGAGCCTTTCCCTCTTCCACGGCGCTCCGACATGCAACCGAGGACGACTTTCGCGCCTGCCGCCTCGGGTACCGCGCGCCGTACGCACGTTCCGCCGTGACGGCGATCTGCAGTGACCCGTCCTGGGAGGGGGAGCTCTCCGCCGTCCCCCACGACGAGGCACGGGCCAGGTTGATGGCCCTTCCCGGTATCGGCCCCAAGGCCGCCGACTGCATCCTCCTCTACGCGCTCGGGCACCTCGACGCCTTTCCGATCGATGTCTGGATCCGGCGAATTCTCGCTCGTCACTACCTGCCCGACCTCGACACCGGGACACTCTCACCATCGAGGTACGAAGCGGCGAGGAGCTTCGGTCGCGACAGGTTCGGTGCCCATGCCGGGTACGCACAGGTGTACCTCTTCAATGCCCGGGACCTCCTCTGCCGGGACTGACGAGTAATGGTGTGCTGAACGCGGCGAACCGGGCCCGATGGCGACGGTTACGAGGAGCGAGGTTATTCCGGAACGCTGGGTACGCGGATGCGGGGCACGGACCCCGTCATCTGCTCGATCACTCGGCGTCCTCGCAGCAGACTGAAGTGGAAGAAGCCGTTCTTGTCCTCCTTCGTCTCGACCGCGATTCCCCACTCCTTCAGGGCCCGTGCCGTGGCCTCGGCCTCTTCCCAGGTCTGGACCGGCTCCGCGAGCTTGTAGAGGAGAGCCAGATTCAGACCCCGGACCCATTCGAGCGGTGTCAGGTCCCAGTCGATGCAGTCGGCGAGGCTCGCCTGGTCCAGGGTGTAGAAGAACTCACCGTCGGCGCTCACCTCGAGCCCGTCCAGGATCTCCCCGGCGCTGTTCTGCTCTGCGCAGGCGCGGCCGAACGCCTGCATGCTCTCCTCGCTCATGGAATACTCTCCTGATCATCACTATTGGAGTATGTAGTCCATTACCTCTTCTGTTCTGCATTCTGCTCATGAGGTTCAACATCGTGATCCGATGGTGCGGCTCCCGGGCAGGACGGCCGTACGATGTGCCGACCGGGTGGACGGATAGAACTGCATTCGAGAGAACGCTCCGGGCGGCTCGGGCAGGGCATATCACGGTCTACGATGGGAGATTGCTCCCTTGCGGGCAGGTCTGCCTTGCGCGGGATGGTGCCGCATCGGCCACCGGTATTCGAGCTTTCACGACCACCGTCGTAGGTTTGATTGAACAACCGGAAACGGGATCAGGGTTTCTGAAAAAAAGTGTCTTATTCGGCGCCGGTCCCGATACCGATCGACCTCACCGGATCTCCGCATCGTGCGGGATCCGGGGCTGACTCCTCTGCCGGAGGTCTGCGGACTGAACCTCCGACCCGGCAGCGACATCTCGGCGCCGATGCAATATCGGGTTCGTTCCCTGGTGCCGGGGAGCTGGAACATTACGGCGTGGTGTGGTGGCGGAAAAGCACTGAGCGATCCTCTCGCAGATCTCGAGGTTCATTGTCGCCTCCCACTGGCTGATCGGAAAC
>DUGU01000335.1:4368-4570 GCA_013331215.1 Methanoregulaceae archaeon | reverse complement strand
CGCGAGCCAGGTGCCCAGGTCGATCTTCCCGGCTGCCGCCGGCGGCTGGTCCGGCGCGGGCAGGGCTCCCGAAAGCGCCCGGAGGCGTTCGGTGGGTACGACCTCGAGGGCGGCGGGCCGCGCGGCGACCGCGGAGCGGCGGTGGGGACGGTCCGCGGTGAAGTCGCCCTTGCGGCTCACCGTGCCGTAGAGTTTCCAGATG
>DUGU01000335.1:0-4300 GCA_013331215.1 Methanoregulaceae archaeon | reverse complement strand
GGGAGGTCGACCCGGTAGAGGAGGTGGGCGCCGTTCCCGCTGTCCGCGACGATCGGCGCGGGCCAGCCCTGACCGGACAGGCACTCCCGGACCACCTCGGCCCTCGCGACGGCGGCGCGGTGCTCGTCGCCGGTGCTCGAGACGCCGCTCGGCCGGACGGGGTCGATGTCGACGGGGAGCCAGCGGCGGCGGACGATGTCGGCATCGGCGGTCGTGGCGTCCTTCCTCCCGAGCCGGTTCTGGAGACGGTTGGCGCGGCGCGAGAGCAGGGCGGGGTTCACGGGGTTGAGCGTGAGGTAGATGCCCTGGCAGTCGCGGCTTTCGTCGAGGGCCTCCGCCTTCTCCGCGAGGAGGGCCGGGTCGTCGAAGTATCCCGAGGCGATCCGGCCGTCGCGGCCGATGGCTCGGAGCTCGGCCACGGCCCCGGGCTCGAGCAGGAGGCCGAGCGCCTCGAGGACGGGGTGGAACGGCCATTCGGCAACGCCCCGCTCCGGGCTGCGATCTCCCGGGCCGCGGCCGCCCGCGACGGGCGGTCCGACGGGGTCTGTATGATGTTCAACCGGGCGGTTCTGTGCCGGTTCGCAGGCGGTCCGTCCCGTCGGGACGAGGGTTGCGCTGCCGCGGTCCGCGGCGGCGATCGCGCCGGCGTCAAGGCCGGCGCGGACTGGTTTCTGCATGGTTTTTCCTCCTGTGGTTGGAGCGGGGGGAATGCCAGAGTCGTCTAAATATTAATGGCGGTAATAATGATAAAGTCTTTCGGACGATGAGGGGGATGACGCCCGGAACGGGAGCCGGCGGAGGGTGTCCGTGTGCCGTGTTCCATCGCCCGGGCCCGATGGCACCGTGACGGAACACCCGATGGCACTCGGGAAAACGGCGCGAAGGGATACGATGGCGAAACGGACGCGATGCCGCGCGTTTCCTGCCGGCGAGTTCCATCAGGGCGGATCACGCTGTGCGCGACGGCGCTCCGGTGCCGGCGTCGTCCGCGGGCGGCGCTCACTCGCTCGCGCTCACTGGTCTCCCTGTTGATGGAAACTCCGAAGTACGATCTCCTTGTATCTGGACCGGATCGGAGATTGCGGTTCGGTACGCTGGGTATCAAAGTGCCATCAGGTGTTCCATCAGCGGTGCCGTCACTGTTCCATCACGGGACCTGATGGAACTCGGCCCGGCCCCGGCACGCCCGCGTGCCCTGGCGGGAGCCGTTCAGTCGTCCGGGTCGGCGCTGGCCGATACGGCGGACGGCGCCGTGTCAGGGTACCTTTCACGGCGAGACGTCGGAGCTTTCGCATGGCAGCGGGGCTCGAAGCCGGTCGTTCGATCACGGGCGGCAGGCTACTCGGGAAGGGAGGGGGAAAAGTCAGACGACGGCATCGAGGACGACCTGCCACGAGCCGTNNCGTCGACGAGCTCGGCCACGACGACTATGTGGTCGGAGCCGGGGTTCCCGGCGCAGGCCGGAGTCACGATGTCGCCGACGGCCGGAGAACCATCTGCCGGAGCACTGCATCGTCTGGCGGCGGGGATCGATCTCGGCTCTGCGGTGTTCGTGCGATCCCGGTTATTCCCGTTCGAAGAGAGAGGTTTCTGTATCCGGATATGCAACCCATCGGCCGTATGAGCACGGCATCCGTGACGATCGACCACCTCCTCGGGGAGATCGCCTCGCTCCCCCTCGAGGACCAGATTCTCCTCCACGAGGTGATCGGCCACCGGCTCGTGGAGGCCCGCCGGAGGGAGNNCGGGGCACGACGGCCGTTCTTTTTGCCGACCTCGAGTCCGATGATTGAGCTGGTCTGGACCCGTCAGTTTTCACGCCTCTGCCGGCGCTGGTGCCGGGCACACCACGAGCTTGTCCCGGTTCTCCGGGAACGCCTCGAGCTCTTCGAGAGGGAACCGTGGCATCCGTCCCTGAGAACGCATTCTCTTTCAGGCCAGCTCAAAGGGCTCTGGGCCATCCGGGTCACGTAGGACCACCGACTCGTGTTCCAGTTCGTGGACGACACGAAGACCGGGGCTCTTCGGGTCGACATCGGCACACACGACGAGGTGTATTAATCAGCGTCGGAACTATGGACGTCGGGGCCAGCGATCGTCGCAGGGACGTGGTTTCGGGCCGGTAGCATCGCCAGAATACTCTTTCGCGAGCGAACGGTCCGCCGGCCGCTCGAGGAGATCAGACGACGGTGTCGAGGANNGGCCGGCGGCGTGTTCGCGAACGAGTCGCTGAAGGCCGTGCCGTTCTCCCCGGTGCCCGAAGGGAAGCCACGGCCGTTCTCGGATCTTCGAAGATCGGAATCTGCCGAAAAGGCGAGGCGCGAGACACAAACTCGCGGCGACGGAAGGCCCCGTTTTTCGAGCGTTCCCCCTTTCCTGTTCAGAATCGGGAAAGCGGCTGACGTTACTCGACGGGACGAACCCGCTGGTGCAGGTTAAGGGATGGCGACCGGCAGCTCACGACGGTTTCTCCTGGTCCTCGAGTGCTGCCCGGATCCGCTCGACGGCCCGTTCGAAGACCGGGAGGTCCTCACTCACGATCTCCCGGATCCGCTCGACGTCGACGCCGAAATAATCGTGGACGAGCACGTTACGGAGCCCGGCGATCGCGGGCCATTCCACCTCGGGATGGGCCCGGCGCAACTCGGGGGAGAGCCGCTGGGTCGATTCGGCCATGACCTGCAGCGCCCGTTCCACGGCATAGAGCATCCGCTTCTCGTCCAGCCGTTGCAGGTCGCCGTCGACGAACTCCCGGATATCGCGGATGCACTCGAGAATGAACGCGAGGTACACCCGATCGTCTTTCATAAGGGAAGTGCCTCGGCAACGATCCTCTCCCGGCGAGCCGGCGGCAGGGACCGGAGTTCGACGACATCCACCCGGTTTCCGAGGAGTTCCTCGAGGTCGGCGACCAGGCCGCCGGGAAACCAGCGGGAGTGGACGGGCCCGACCTCGATCAGGAGGTCGAGGTCGCTGTCGGGCCCGGCGTCGCCCCTGGCGCGAGACCCGAAGACCCGCACGTCGGTCACGCCGTGCCGACGCGCGATCGCGAGGATCTCGTCCCTCCTCGACCACGGCACGCTGCTCTCCTCCTTCATCGTTACATCGCCTCCCGGGTCCGGCACGGGCCGCAGCCCCCGCCCCCTGCGGCGCCGGCCTTCACCTCGTCCCTCTGCAGGCCGTCCGCCGGATCCGCGCTCCTTATGAGAAGACAGTCCGGGTTTTTGAGATAAAAAGGTCTCCCCCGGATTGGCCAAGGGCGCATCGGCATTCGGGAGCGGCCTCGGCGCGGGGCCGGCCGACCGCTATCCACGGTGAAGCACGGTGAGGCAAAACGGCCGGTCGCTGTTCGCGGCGACGGAGGAGAAAGGAGGCTCAGACAACGGCGTCGAGGACGACGTGCCTCGAGCCGTCGACGAGCCCGGCGACGACGACCACGTGGTCGCCGCCGGGGTTGCCGGCTCCGGTTAACATCAGAATGTTGCCGACGGCCGGCGGCGTGTTCGCGAACGTCCCGGTGATGGCCGCGCCGCGATCCTTCGTCGGGAGGGGGGTCTCAGCCCGGCGACGCGCTGGTATGCAGGGTTACAGGAAGGAGCAGAAGTCGTCGACGGTGAGACCGGCGTCGGCGATCAGTCGGCGGAGGGTCCCGCGCTTGACCTCGTTGTGCAGCGGCACGGAGAGGGTGACGTCGAGGCCCGGCTTCATCATGATTAGATGGCTTCCGGTCCGGCGGACAGCTGCGAAGCCAGTCCTGCCGAACGCCCTGGCCGCGACTGCTCCCGAGACGACGGGGGGAGGTGCGGCATGCGGTCAGACGGTGACGTCGAGCACGGTCGCACCGCCCACCCGCGCGGCCCGGTCGTTGAGGGTGTCGATGCAGCCTCGGATGGCGTCCTCGATGTTGGCCAGCGCCTCTTCGACCGTCTCGCCCTGCGAGTGGCAGCCCGGAAGCGCGGGGCAGCTGACGACGTACCCGCCGTCCTCGGTGTCTTCCTCGATCACGACTTTCAGGTTCATGGCAGCGACTCCCCCGGGTTCGCCGCTCCAACCGCCGAATGGGAACCGGCGGCGGGCAACGGGGCGGACATCAGGGTACCTTACACGGGGAAACGTTAGAGTTTTCGCCAGGTGGCAGAGTCCGTTGCCCTCGTTGGACCGCAGGAGGGCCGATCAACCATTCGCGAGGATCAGACGGCCGTGTCGAGGACGACCTGCCGCGAACCGTCGACGAGCCCGGCCACGACGACCACGCGGTCGCGGCCGGGGTTGCCGGCGCCGGGCAGCGATAGGGTGTCGC
>DUGU01000135.1 GCA_013331215.1 Methanoregulaceae archaeon | reverse complement strand
TCGACGCGGGCGTGGACCGCGTCATCCTCGGGACGCACGCGGTCGAGCACCCGGAGGCCCTTCGCTGGCTCGCGACCGAGTACGGCGCCGAGCGGGTCATGGCCGGCGTGGACGCCCGGGGCGGCGAGATCGCGGTCGCGGGCTGGCGGGAGACCCGCGGCAACTACCTCCGGTGGGCCGAGGTCTTCGTGGAACAGGGCGCGGGCGCGCTCCTCTACACGAACGTCTCGGTCGAGGGGCTGCAGCAGGGGATCGACCCCGAACCCGTCCGCGCCCTGATCGAGGCCGTGCCCTGCCCGATTGTCGTCGCCGGCGGGGTCACGACCGTCGAGGACGTCCGGGTCCTCCGCGAGCTCGGGGCCGCCGGCGCCGTGCTCGGCTCCGCACTCTACTCCGGCCGCATCACGCTCGCCGGCGCGCTGGAGGCGGCCGCATGAGGCGTGCCGAGCTCCGGCGGGCCACGAACGAGACCGAGATCGCGCTCGTCCTCGACCTCGACGGGACGGGCAAAGCCGACGTCCGGACGGGCCTCGCCTTCTTCGACCACATGCTGAACGCCTTCGCCCGCCACGGCCGCTTCGACCTCACGGTCGAGGCCGCGGGCGACCTCGCCGTGGACGCCCACCACACGGTCGAGGACGTCGGGATCGTGCTGGGCACGGCCCTGAAGCAGGCCCTCGGCGAGGGGCGCGGGATCCGGCGGTTCGGCTTTGCGGCCGTCCCCATGGACGAGGCCCTTGCCCGGTGTGCCGTCGACTGCGGGGGCCGGGCGTACCTTGTCTACGACGCGCAGTTCTCGGGCCACACGGTCGGAGGCATGGACGTGAGCCTCGTGCGCCACTTCCTCGAGTCCGTCTGCCAGCACGCGGGCTGCACGCTCCACCTCCAGGCATACGGGCGAAACAACCACCACGTGGTCGAGGCGGTCTTCAAGGCCGTCGGTGTCGCGCTGAGAAGCGCCGTGGCGCTGGAGCCCGGGAACGAGTCCGTCCCGAGTACGAAGGGCGTGCTGTAAAAACGGGTGGGATTAGGCGGACTTGGCCGCGAGTTCGACGTCCTCTTCCTTGATGGTCTTCCGGCCCGCGTGCTGCGCGAGGCGGTTGGCCTCCTTGGTCAGGTTGCCGATGTATACCTCGGCCTTTGCGACGATCGCGGCGGCCGCGTCGGACCCGACGCGTTCCGCTCCGCTCTTCTTAGCAATACGAACAACTGCAGCAATCGGTAAATCAGCCATGATGCTGTTCAACCTCAAAGAAGAGATCCGTTACAGGGCATTTAAATATTTCGAGTTTATCCCGTAGAATCGCGCTTCGATCCCCCAAAGGCGGGGGATTTCCGGTGCTTACCGCGATCACGCGGCAATTTGGACTGCAACGAAATCCGACGGGTTATTCCTCTCCGTTTTTGATTTGGCGCAAAATTATCGCCCCGATCGCGCGGCCGCGAGCGTTGCGGCGAGCCCGAGGGCCGAGACGTACTCGGCCGAGGCGCGCGAAGTGTCGATAAATACGGCCCGAATATTGGTTACGGGCGCACCGTGCCCGTTTCCACCGCCGAGGTACGCGAGGGTCCGGAAGATCAGGTTGCCCGCGATCCCGTCGGGCGCGATCACCAGACCGCAACGCTCGACCGCCTCCTCGATCAGGATCTCGCAGTGCTCCGCGTCGCCGAGCCGGGCCGCGAGCTCGGCATCGGCCATGGAGCGGTCCACGGCCGGGTGGCGCCCGAGGTCCCCGAGCCGGCCGCCCGAGAGGACCCCGACGCCGGGGGGCAGGCCGAGGAGCCGGGCGAGCTCGCGTCCGCGCTCGATCAGGGCGACCTTCTCGGCCACGGTCCAGCCCTCGTCCACGCCGACCGGCGCGAGGAGGAAGCGCCGGCCGTCCGCGCACTCGAGGAGCGCGACCCGTTCGAGCCGGTCGACGCCGGTCGCCTCCTTGAGGCGGGCGAGGGTCCGGTTCGCGGGGAGCGTGCCCCGCACGGCCGCGTCGATCCGATCGGCGACCAGGTCCGCGACAAGGGCCGCGGCCGGGTCGGGCGAGGCGGCGCAGGACGGCCCGCCGTCGGCCGCAACCTCGGGCGTGCAGTAGATGCGGACGAGGATCCCCGGGTCGAGGGCGGCCGCCGCCCGGCGCATCAGGGGCAGATCGCGGGCGCTCGCGGCCCCGATCCCGATGATCACGGGCCCCCGCCCCGGCACGGCGCGAGGCGGGTGATCCCGTCGCCGGCGAAGTCGAAGACCGTCGCCTCGCCGTCGGGGCCAGCGATCGAGAGCCGCCGCGAGCCGTCGACCTCGCCGATCTCGGCCGCGGCCATGCCGACCGCCTCGAACCGACGGCAGACCTCTTCCGCGTCTTCCGGACGGACGGTCAGCACGAAGCCCATGCCGGGGTACATCCGGAGCCAGTGGTCGAAGGTGATCCCGTTCGCCTCGAGGTCGGGGGCGGGGATGCGGCCGACCGCGATCACCGCGCCGCAGCCCGAGACCTCGAGGAGCATCCCGAGCGAGCCGATCAGGCCCGGGTTCGAGATGTCCTTGCCGGCCGTCACGAGCCCGGCCTCGGCCAGCTCCTGCAGGCAGGCCACCTGGGCCCGGACCGCTGCGGCGGACTTCATCGTGACCGAGTCCCAGT
>DUGU01000176.1 GCA_013331215.1 Methanoregulaceae archaeon | reverse complement strand
CGTCTGTTCGATCGAGAACGTCCCCCCCCCCGCCGCGCCCGCAAGCGGTACCCCGCAACAAGTGAGCAGAAGAAGGGCCAGCATCATTTTTATTCGATGCATGACCTCAGTACGGGGACGGCGAATATTTATGCGTTGCCGTGGGAAGAAAGCAAAAGCGGGGTTCGCAGGCCCCGATTTCGAAACTAATCGTTTCCCGGGGGCTCCTCTCCGTCCAGCGAGAACGGGTCCGGCAGGGCCGCGGCGGGATCGCCCATCTCGGCAGGGCCGTTGAACCTGATCGACTTGAAAAGGAAAAATCCGACGATGCCGAACGTGATCACGGGCGAGACCCAGACCGGGATGGCGATGCCGAAACTGTCGAGCAGCATGATCACGCCGAGGACCGCGATCGAATACATGGCTCCGTTCTTCAGGAACGGGTACTTCCGGACCTGGTCCACGTGCCGGATCGTCACCTCCCGGACCACGAACGCGCCGATCCCGTTCCCGATCAGGATCAGCGGGACCGAGAGCGTGAACGCGAACGCGCCGATCACGCCGTCGATCGAGAAGGTCGCGTCGATGATCTCGAGGTAGAAGATCTTGGACCAGTCCGACATGGGCCTGGTCGTCAGGCGCTTCTCGGCCGACTCGGCGTTCATCCGGAAGCCGGAGACGATGAAGAACGCGGTCGAGCCGACAACCGCGCTGAAGGCCATCAGGGGGTCCCGGCTCATCGTGAGCCAGACGATCGCGAGGAGCATGACCGAGGCCACGGCGTAGAACCAGACCCCCTTGCGGAGGATGAACCGCTCGCCCCGGAGGCCGAAGTACTTGGGCTCGACGAAGAGCCAGTGGAGGAAGAGGAAGATGAGGAACGTGCCACCGCCCGAGAGAAGGATCGGCGCCGAGCGCTCGATCGCCTCGAGGACGCGAGGGTCGTTCGAGAAGGTCGCGGTGAGGGCGCCGACCGGTCCGAGCTCGGGCGTCGCGATCCAGACGATCAGCCAGGGCAGGACGCCGCGGACCACGAAGACGGCGACGAAGAGGCCGTAGACCAGGAACCACCGGCGCGCCTTCTGCGACATCGTCGAAAGGACCTCCGCGTTGATGATCGCGTTGTCGATGCTGCTGATCGTCTCGAAGAGGACGAGGCCGGCAACGATCAGCAGGATGGAGAGGAGGTCCATTTTTCCCTTACTGACTTGCCGAGGCGACCCTTTAATGCTTCGGCAGCGGGAGCGCGACCCCGATCGGGGTCTGCGGGCGCCCTAGTGGATGGGCCTGCCGAACTTCGAGCCGTGCTCGACTGGCCGCGCCGACGCTCCTCGGAGAAAAAGGGGGGCTACAGTCGTCGGCGCACGCCGACCAGGAGAGCGATCCCGGCGAGGGCACACGCCGAGACCAGCACGGCGTCGAAACCGGCCGCCGTCGGGGTGGGCGTGGGGGTGGCTGTCGCGGTGATGGCCGGAGTGAGCGACAGCGTGGGCGCCGGAGTGCCAGCAGGCGGGATCATCACCGCGTCGATCACATGGATCACCCCGTTGCTCGCCCGGATGTCGGTCTGGACGATGTTCGCCCCGTCGACGCGGACGACGCCTCCTGACAGAACGGTTACCGCGAGCGGCTGGCCCTGCACGGTCGGCAGAGATGGCCTGGAGGCTACCTGGGTGGCCAGGAGGCTTCCTTCGACGACGTGATAGGCCAGGACATTGCTGAGCCCTGTCCGGTTGCCGAGCAGCGCGTCCAGCGTGCCGGGAGGTAATGCCTTGAACGCGTCATTCGTCGGTGCGAAGACCGTGAACGGCCCGGAACCGCTCAGTGTCTCGACGAGCCCGGCCGCCTGCAACGTCGTCATCAGTGTCGACAGGTTCGGGTTGGCCTGGACCGTCTGGACGATCGTCTGATTGCCCGCCGTGACGGTCGTGGTTTGAGCCGCGCCTGCAAGCGATACGCCGCACAGGGCGAACATGAGCAGGACAGCGACCAGTATTCTCGGGTGCATGCCCCTTATTGACAGGATATCCTATTTAAACATGCTTCTTAGATGATTGCTCGAGATTTTTCATCCTCCGGCCGTGATGTCGTGGCAAATGGCGCCGTCGGAGCACCGGGGATCCGAAGATCTCATCGTGCGGTCTGCGACGGTTCGCCCGGCGCAACGCCGCTCCGGGAGGCGATGTCTAGCGGTTTATAGGGCGGAATTGAGAAATCTTAATCGGAGCCGGGTGCGCATCCCTACCGTTATGAGTACGCCGGTCCTCCAGGTCGCGCTCGACCTGCTCGAACTGCCCCGCGCGCTCGCGATCGCCGAGGAGGCGGTCGCTGGGGGCGCCGACTGGATCGAGGCGGGCACGCCCCTGATCAAGAGCGAGGGGATGGCCGCGGTCCGGGCGCTCGCCGAGCGGTTCCCCGACCGCGAGATCGTCGCGGACATGAAGGTCGCGGACACGGGGACGCTCGAGGTCGAGATGGCCGCGAAGGCCGGCGCGACGGTCGTCTGCGTGCTGGCCGACGCCGACGACGCCGTGATCGGCGAGGCGGTCCGTGCGGCCCGGCTCTACGGCGTCCGGATCATGGCCGACCTGATCTGCGTCGCGGACCCGGTGACGCGAGCGAAACGGCTCGCGGAGCTCGGCGTGGACATCCTGAACTGCCACGTCGGGATCGACCAGCAGATGATGGGCCGGTCCTCGATCGAACTCGTCGAGGCGCTGGCGGAGACGGTCGCGCTCCCGCTCGCAGTCGCGGGCGGGCTCGACGCCGGGACGGCCGCGGAGGCCGCCGCGCACGGGGCCGCGGTCGTGATCGTCGGCGGCGCGATCGTCCGCTCGGCCGACCCGGCCGCGGAGACCCGGCGGGTGAAGGCCGCGCTCGCGTCCGGCGAACGTCCCGTGCGCAAGACCCGGTCGGCCGACGAAGAGATCCGGGAGCTCTTCGCCACGGTCTCGGCGCCGAACGTGACCGACGCGATGCACCGGAAGGGGGCGATGATCGGCGTGGTCGCGCTCTCGCCGGGCCTGCGGATGGCCGGGCCGGCCGTGACGGTCCAGACGTTTGCCGGCGACTGGGCGAAACCGGTCGAGGCGATCGATGTCGCACGGCCCGGGGACGTGCTCGTGATCAACAACGACGGCGGCACGCACGTCTCGCCGTGGGGCGAGCTCGCGACCCTTTCGGCGCAGAACCGCGGGGTTGCCGGCGTCGTGATCGACGGCGCGGCCCGCGACGTGGACGACATCCGGCGCATGCACGTCCCGGTCTTCTGCCGCGGCACCTGCCCGAACGCGGGCGAGCCGAAGGGCTTCGGCGAGATCAACGCCGAGATCCGGTGCGCGGGGCAGGCGGTTCGGCCCGGCGACTGGATCGTCGGCGACGAGAGCGGCGTGGTCGTGGTCCCGCGCGAGCGCGCGTACGAGGTCGCTCGGCGGGCCGTCATGGTGCGGGAGACCGAGGAGCGGGTCCGCGAGGAGATCCGCCGCGGCTCAACGCTCGCGGCGGTCTCGGAGCTCCTCAAGTGGGAAAAAAGGCGCGGTTCAGGCGAAGGCCGATGACGGGATCAGCTCCTTGCCCGCGGCCGTGATCGCGGCGATCGCGGCCTCGGGCCGGTCCACGCGGAGGATCAGCACGGCCCCGTCAGGCCCGCTGTAGGCGTAGCTGTACTCGATGTTGATCCCTGCCTCGCCGAGCAGGCGCGCGACCTCGTACAGCCCGCCGGGCTCGTCGCGCATCCGGACCGCGATCACGTCCGTGAACGCGACGTTGAACCCGTCCTTCGTCAGGCGCTCGTGCGCACGGGCGGGGTGGTCGACGAGCGCCCGGACCACGCCGAACCCGCTCGCCTCGGCGATCGAGAACGCGAAGATGTTGACGCGCTCCTCCTCGAGCGCGTGCGCGATCGCGGCCAGCCGGCCGGGCCGGTTCTCGGAGAAGACCGAGATCTGCCGGATGATATACTCGTTTGCTGCCATCAGAGCACCCTCCTGTCGATGACCCTCTTTGCTTTGCCCTCGAACCGCGGGAGCGAGCCGGGCTCGACGAGCTCGACGTCGACCGCGACGTTCAGGGAATTTCTGAGCTTGTGCGCGACCCCGCGCTGGATCTGCATGAGGTCCGCGATCTTATCCGAGAAGGCCTCCTTCCGGACCTCGACCCGGACGAGCATCTCGTCGAGCGCGCCCTTCCGGTCGACCACGATCTGGAAGTGCTCGCCCACCTCGGGGACCTCGAGGAGGGCGTGCTCGATCTGGCTCGGGAAGACGTTGATCCCGCGGATGATCAGCATGTCGTCGACCCGGCCCGTGATCCGCTCGATCCGCGGGTGGGCCCGGCCGCAGGCGCAGTCCTCGTCGATGATCGAGGTGACGTCCCCGATCCGGTACCGGCACATGGGGAGTGCCTCCTTCTGGAGCATGGTGATCACGAGCTCGCCGCGCTCGCCCGGGCCGAGCGACTCGCCGCTCTCGGGGTCGATCACCTCGATGTACGCGAGGTCGCGCCAGATGTGGATCCCGCGCTGCTCGGCGCACTCGGTGAACATGGGCCCCGAGAGCTCGCTCGTGCCGTAGATGTCGTAGGCTCTGATACCGAGCCGCTCCTGGATGTGCCGCCGCATCTGCTCGGACCAGGGCTCGGCCCCGAGGATGCCCGTCCGGAGCGCGGTGTCGCGCCCGAGGTTGATCCCCATCCTCTCCGCCACCTCGCCGATGTGGAGCAGGTACGAGGGCGTGCAGGCGATCGCGGTCGCCCCGAGGTCCTGCATCAGCTCGACCTGCCGCTCGGTGTTCCCGACCGAGGTCGGGAGCACGGTCGCGCCGATCCGCTCGGCCCCGTAGTGGGCGCCGAGGCCGCCCGTGAAGAGGCCGTACCCGTAGCTGACCTGGATTACGTCGCCGCGCCCGAGGCCGATCGAGGTGAAGGCGCGAGCGAGGGACTCGGTCCAGAGCTCGATGTCCTTCTCCGTGTACCCGACCACGGTCGGCTTGCCCGTCGTGCCCGACGAGACGTGATAGCGGACCAGCTCCTCTCGCGGGACGGTGAAGAGCCCGGTGGGGTAGGTGTCCCGGAGGTCCCGCTTGTACATGAACGGCAGCTTCCGGACGTCCTCGAGGGACCGGATGTCGTCGGGGTGGACGTCCGCTTCGCGCATGCGTGCGTGGTACAGCGGCGAGAACGCGTAGAGCCGGTAGGCGAGGGTCTTCGCGAGCCGGTACTGGAGTCGGTCGAGCTCGGCCGCCGGCATCCCCTCGAACCGCGGGTTCCAGGTGCTCACAGGCATCCCCTCCTGTCGACGACCCGTCGCGCCTTGCCCTCGAACCGGGGGAGACTTCCGGGCTCGACCAGCCGCACATGGGTCCGGAGCTCGAGGGCGTCGCGGAGCGCCCGGACGATCTTCGCCTGGAGGCGCGCGAGGTCGGCGAGCTCCCCCGAGAAGAACTGGCGCTTGATCTCGACCTCGATCGTCATCTCGTCGAGGTGGTGTTCGTCCCGGTCGACGTAGACCATGAACTGGTCGCCGACCTCGGGCAGGGCCATCAGCACGTGCTCGATCTGGCTCGGGAAGACGTTGATCCCGCGGATGATCAGCATATCGTCGACGCGCCCGGAGAACCGGGCGACACGCCGGGTCCGGCCGCAGGGGCAGTCGTCCTCGAGGAGCATAGTGATGTCGCCGGTCCGGTACCGGATGAGCGGCATGGCCTCCTTCACGAGCGGGGTCACGACGAGTTCGCCGCGCTCGCCCGGCCCGAGCGGCTCGCCCGTGGCCGGGTCGACGATCTCGACCAGGTAACTGTCGTGCCAGATGTGCAGGCCGTCCTGCTCCTGGCACTCGAACGCGACGCCCGGACCGTAGAGCTCGGAGAGGCCGTAACTGTCGAACGCCGCCACCCCGAGCCGGTCCTGGAGCTCCGCCCGCGTCGCGTCCGACCACGGCTCGGCGCCGAACATGCCGACCCTGAGCGAGGGGAGGTCCGAGCCCATCTCCTCCGCCACCTCGGCCAGGTGCATCGCGTACGACGGCGTGCAGTGGAGCGCGGTCACGCCGAAGTCGTCGATCATCTCGATCTGCCGCCTGGTGTTGCCCGTGCCGGCCGGCACGGTGGTCATGCCGATCTTCTCGGCACCGTAGTGGAACCCGAGCCCGCCCGTGAACATGCCGTAGTTGACCGAGTTCTGAAAGACGTCGTCGGCCGTGAGGCCGACCATGGTCATGTTCCGCGCGATCAGGTCGGACCAGTGGTCGAGGTCGCCCGCGGTATACCCGACCACGGTCGGCTTGCCCGTCGTCCCGGAGGTCGTGTGGATCCGGACCACCTGGGCGCGGGGCACGGCGAAGAACCCGAACGGGTAGCCGTCGCGCAGGTCCTGCTTCTCCGTGAACGGGAGCTTCCGGACGTCGTCGAGCGTCCGGATATCGCCGGGGCGGATGCCCTCGCGGGCCAGCAGCTCCCGGTAGAACGGGACGTTCCCGACCCGTTCCAGTGTCTCGCGCAGCCGACGGAGCTGGAGCGCCTCGAGGTCGGCAGGCCGCATGGTCNNCGGCCGGCCGCATGGTCTCGTGCAATTCGTCCCAGTACATTGGCGTGGTCGCAGAGGGTGGCCCCTCCGCGTTCTCCTCCTGTGATCTTTGCGCCGTGCTGACATTAACCACGCGCTTCTAACCGATACGGTGCTCGCTCGGGACGCGGTCGAGCATCATCCCCTCGACGAGGACGGGCATCAGGCGGCGCCCCTCCTCGATAGCGAGCTTCAGACGCCAGGCGCGGTCCGCGTAGATCGTGAAGATCGGCCGGCCCTTGTCGACGCGTTCTCCGGGCTTGGCATGGAGCTGGATCCCCGCGCCATGATCCTGAGGCGCGCCCGCGAGTCGGGCGAGCGAGACGAGGGACGGGTTGTTCAGCTCGACCACGTACCCCGACTCGGGGGCGTTGACCACGTGCGTGTACTCCCCGAGCGGGATCGACGCGGCCGTCACGGCGGGATTACCGCCCTGGACCTCGATAATCTGCTTGAACTTCGCGAGCGCCTTGCCTGACGTCAGGAGCTCCTGGGCCATCGCGTACCCCTCGCCCAGCGGGGCCTTGCCGGCCATCTCGAAGATGATCCCGGCGAGCGAGAGCGACT